>JAZUBZ010000094.1:0-2733 GCA_045638805.1 Eubacteriales bacterium | reverse complement strand
GCGTGGTCGGAAATACGCTCGAAGTCTCCGATTGCCTTAAGAAGCATAGATGCCATTGCACCCTCGTTTTCATTAAGCTGTTTGGTGCTGAGTTTCACAAGGTAACTGCCGATAACGTCTTCAAGATGGTCGGTCTTGTCCTCTGCCTCTCGAACAGCCTCTGCCTTTGCCTTATCGTAAGAGGATAGACAAGCAATGCTGTTCTTAAGTGCATCTGTTGCGATCTTAGCCATATCAAAGGTGAGGTTATGCGCACACTCGAGTGCAATTGCGGGAGTGCCGAGAAGTCTGTCGTCAAGCTCGGATACCTTTTCAACCTGTGCAGTATCGGGGATGAGCTTGTACGCAAGCTTTTCGAGAAGTCCGGACATAGGAAGAAGGAGCAAGGTACACACAACGTTAAAGATCGAGTGTGCAGTTGCAATACCCGCATACGTTGCAGCATCATTAAGAAGTGCGGGCGCAAGGAGAGCATTTACAGCAGAGAAGCCACTGAGACACACGACCGTACCAATTACATTAAATGACAGGTGTACAAGTGCTGCACGTCTTGCATTCTTGGTTGTACCCACGGAAGAAATGATAGCGGTGATACAAGTGCCGATGTTCTGTCCCATGATAATCGGAATTGCCGCGCCGTAGGAAACAGCGCCTGTCACCGCAAGTGCCTGAAGGATACCGACAGAAGCTGAGCTTGACTGAATGATAGCGGTAAGCACTGCGCCAACGAGAACACCGAGGATGGGATTCTTGAACATAAGGAACATTTCCTGGAATGCGGGAATATCCTTGAGTCCCGAAACCGCATCGGTCATTGTTTCCATGCCGAACATAAGAGTTGCAAAGCCAAGCAGTACAACGGCGATATCCTTCTTTCTTGTGCTCTTTGCAAACATTATAAGAATGATACCGATAAGAGCAAGAATAGGTGTGAAAGAAGACGGCTTCAAAAGCTTCAGGAACATGTTGCTTCCCGAAATACCGCTAAGGCTGAGGATCCAAGCTGTTACGGTAGTACCGATATTCGCACCCATGATAACATGTATCGCCTGCTTTAAAGTCATAAGCTTTGAGTTTACAAAGCCAACTACCATAACGGTTGTTGCAGAAGAACTCTGAATAATGGCGGTAACACCGAGACCTGTAAGGAGTCCTGCAAGCTTACCCGTGGTAAGCTTTCCTATCATGATCTCGAGTTTATTTCCTGCACTTCTTTCAAGCGCATCACCCATGAGGTTCATTCCGAAGAGGAATAAACAAAGTCCGCCTATAAGCGTAAGTACGTCAAAAATATTCATTTACATAACCTCATATTTAATAGTCTTTTCTTCAAAAATGCATTTGCTTGCATTCTGCCCATATTTTACTGCGGTTATGTAAAATTCGTAATCAAATCCATGTAAAATCCGTGTAAAATAACTTTACACAACACCTGCGGAGTATAGAAACCGCTGTTGCTGTCAAAATAGTACACACTAATTTTTTAAAAATATTTACACCAAAACAGAGTTGTGGTACAATGAAATAAAGCAGGGGGAACATTATGGAAAAGATTTTGGAACAACTACGAAAAGAAGCACGTGGCATTGTTAATACTACAGCTCACTTTATGAAACTTGCCGAGAACTATATGTCCGAAGAAAATATTGAAGCAGCAAGAGCCTGCTTGCTTTTACTATGCGAGAACTGCGATAATTACGAAGAAAGTATAGAATATAACGGACTGACAGAACAATGGCAACAATATCGTTACCTTGTGGCAGACCTGGTTCCTCCCTCGATAAAGAGTATGTCTGCCGCACCGCTTTCGCCTGCAGATTGTACAATGCAAATTACGGATATATTGTCACTACCTGACGATGAAATTTTAAGCGCGTTATCCGAGCATTTAGGCGAACTAAGCGGTAACGGTGATGAGCTTAACGCTTTGAACAAATGGGAACGCACTGTTTATTACGTGGACGAATTGTGTGTAGAAGTGAATTCCGGTGGTTTTGACAGTTACCTCTACTATCATGGAACACATTTTGAAAAAGCCTATACTGCATTAGAGAGAATCTCGGCTTTTGAAGTGTTACAGATTCTCGATACCATCAGAAGTAAATTCCCTAAAAGTCGCATTCCTAAGAATGAGGACGCTTTGCAAAATGCAATGGACGTTTTAGAGGAAAAAGGCATAAATTTTGATTCGGAAGATGAACATTTCTATTCTGCGGGAGAAAAAGAATTATTAAAATGCTTGCTCTCCTATGTGAAAGAAAATAAACAACGTTTACGATAAAAAATCGTCGCCGTTTAGCGACGATTTTTTAGATCATCTGCATTATCAAATAAATAACCCCATACACAACACCTGCGGAGATGCCGTACAGGATAACGGGGCCCGCAATGGTGAATATCTTCGCACCTACGCCGAAGCTGAGTATAGAACCAGCTGGTGGTGTAAATATAGGACACAGAATTTCGTGAAAATATTGCTTTTGAGGGATAATGTGATATAATAAAATAAAGTAAAAATATAGTTATAACAGTCGGGAGATCAAGTAGATGAAAATGCTATGGAAGCTTACCAGGGCAGCTGCGCGGTACAAGGGCTTATATGTACTGGCAATATTATCAACATTAGGTCTGACAATCATTAATTTAATTGCTCCGAAAATACTGTCGTCTATGACAGGACTGGTTGAAAAAGGCGTTGATGAATCAGCACTGAGAATTATTATGGGGTTGTCA
>JAZUBZ010000093.1:0-26130 GCA_045638805.1 Eubacteriales bacterium | reverse complement strand
GGGTATACGATAACACCAAGATCATCCTTGCGGCAGACCACGGATATTACCTCTATCAGTTCGACGATTTGATGTATGAGGGCGTTCTCTGGAACACATGTGACATCAGTAATTACTATCCTCTCCTTATGGTCAAGGATTTTGATAGCGTTGGGTTTAAGACGTCCGACGAGTTTATGACCAACGCAGACGTTCCTACCATCGCGTTTGACGGCGCTATCGAGAACCCTGTGAATCCCTTTACCGGAAAGCCCATTAACATGGATGAAAAGACTGCACACGATCAGTTCGTAATCCTCTCACGTGACTGGGACACCGCTGTTAACAACGGAAACCAGTTCACCACTTCAAAATGGGCAGCGGTTTCAAGCAATCTTTGGGACAGGGAAGACTGGGAGTTCATTACTGACTACGTTGTTCTGACAGAGCACAAGCTTCCCGATTGATGAAGCGAAAAAATAAAGAAAAGGCATGGTCAAATAGATGAGTTTTAAAGTAGATAACGCCATTATCATGGCGGCGGGAACTGCGAGCCGGTTTGCTCCTCTTTCCTACGAAAGACCCAAGGCTCTTATTGAGGTCAAGGGTGAAGTTCTGATCGAACGCCAGATACGTCAGCTTAAAGAGGCGGGTGTGCCTGAGATCATAATCGTTACGGGCTACAAAAGTGAGCAGTTCGAGTATCTCAAGGAGAAATACGGTGTGCGTATAATCAAGAACAACGATTATCTTACGAGAAACAACAACGCAAGCATCTACGTGGCAAAGAATCACATAAAGAACACCTACATCTGCTCATCCGACAACTACTTCTCCCAAAATCCCTTCGAGAGTGAAGTGGACGATTCTTACTACGCCGCAATTTATGCGGAAGGGGATACCAAGGAATGGTGTATGACGGAAGGCGCTGACGGATACATCGACAGCGTGACTGTTGGCGGACGTGATGCATGGTTCATGCTTGGACACGTTTTCTGGAGCGAAGAGTTCAGCAGTAAATTCATTAGTATTCTTGAGGATATGTACCACACTCCCGAGTGTGCAGATCTCCTGTGGGAGTCCATATACATGGCGCACCTTGATGAGCTTAAGATGAAGATGAGAAGATACTCTGATGACGTGATCTTCGAGTTTGACACTCTAGATGAGCTTCGTGTGTTTGACACCACCTACGTTGGTGACACACGTTCCGTAATTCTTAAGGCACTTTCCGAAAAGCTCGGTTGCAGTGAAGCAGATATGGTAAACGTAACTGCTTATAAGACAGCTGACAATTCCGCTGCGGGAATGCGCTTTGAGGTGGACGGTGTAAAATACGAATATACTTACGAAAATTCTGAGTTAAGGAGGATATAAAAGTGAGAGAAATTATCGAAAAAGACCTTCCCATAGTAAAAGAGCTTCTTAATAAGGCACTTTCAGTTTGCGACTATAAAGATATCGAGAGAATGGGTGGCCTTACCAACCACACCTATCACGTGACCCTTGAAGACGGCAGAGAGTTCGTTGTCCGTATCCCCGGAGAGGGAACAGAGGAAATGATCGTCCGCCGCGACGAGATGGTAAGCACAAAGCTTGCATGCGACCTTGGTGTTGATGCACAGGTGCTCTACTTCGGAGAGGACGGTTCTAAGGTAACAGAGTATATCGGTAATGCAATTACCATGTCCGCTGATACCATCTGTGAGCCCCGCCACATCAAGCAGGTTGCAGAGATCTTCAAGATCATGCACGGAAGCGGTGAGGACACAAAGGTTCCCTTTGAGGTGTTCGACATGGCGGCAGGATATGAGAAGATCATTTCCGACATGAACGTTCCTATGTTTGCTGACTACGATGAAAACAAGGCAAAGGTAATGGCTATCAAATCTGAGATCGATGCGGCAGTATCTCCTAAGAAGGTTCCTTGCCACAACGATCCCCTCTGCGAAAACTGGGTCGAGGGTAACGGACGTATGTACCTTATCGACTGGGAGTATGCAGGCATGAACGACGGTATGTGGGACGTGGCAGACGTTTCCATCGAAGCATCCTTCGGCGAGGAGTCTGACAGACTTCTCCTTGAAGAGTATCTGGGCAGAGTTCCCACTCTCGTAGATATGAAGCATTTCCTTGCAAGCAAGATATACGTAGACTATCTCTGGACACTCTGGGCAAAGGCAAGAGTTCCCTACGACGGTCAGCCTATGGAGGATTGGGCTGTTGAGAGATACGCAAGAATGAAAGATAATATTGCCGCATTTGAGGCAATCTAAGGAGGATAAAAATGTTAGCAGGTATTATAGCAGGTATTACATGGGCAATTGAAACCGCACTTTTATGGGGGGCACTTTCTCTTTCGCCTTTGAGCGAAGCGGCCTTCCTCGCACCTTTAGTAGCAACCTTTTTACATGACCTTTGCTCGGCTGTTTTTGCAACGGCTTATAACGGTATACGCGGTAATCTCAAAAAGGTTTGGAATGCTTTTAACACAAAAAGCGGTAAATGGGTTATGATCGCAGCAGTGATCGGTGGTCCCATTGGTATGACAGGTTACGTTATGTGTCTCAACTACATGGGAATCATGGGTGCTGTTGCAAGTGCTATTTTCCCCGCAATCGGTACAGTTCTTGCGTACATCTTCCTGAAGGAAAAGATGAAGTGGTATCAGTGGTTATTCCTTATCGTAACTCTCAGCGGAGTATTTGCTTTGGGTATTACTCCCGATATGGCTAACGGTAATTTTCTTCTTGGCTTCATCGGAGCACTCATGTGCTCATTCGGATGGGGTATTGAGGCTGTTATTCTTGCCAAGAGCATGAAGGACGGTGAGGTTACTGACGAACAGGCTTTGCAGATCCGTCAGACTACTTCAGCTCTGTTTAACGGAATTATTATGATTCCCGCAGTAAGCCTTTGTATCGGTGAGCATGATGTTCTGAGCGGTTGGAAGTTCACTGGAACCCTGTTTGATTTTGACGTGACCGGATGGATCATCCCCGCTATCGTTATTGCCGGCTTCTTTGCGACAGTTTCTTATCTCTTCTATTATAAGGCAATCAACCAGATCGGTGCCGCAAAGGCAATGGCTCTGAACGTTACGTACGTTGCATGGGGTATAGTATTCAGCATCCCCGTAAATATGTGGCTGTTCAACACTGCTTTCAAGGATACCCTTCCCACAGCCTTTGCTGTGCTGTGTTCTGCGGTAGTTCTCATTTGCGGTATCTTCGCTGCGGCAGACTTTAAAGAAATTTTTGCAAAGCGTAAATAAGTTGAATTTTATATTGAAAACGGCAGAGGTATTGTTCCTCTGCCGTTTTTGTGATATAATAGATTTGTCAGTGAAAATTAACGGAGGCGTCGAAATGGAAATTAATACACATGAATACGCGGATATAATAAAATTTGCCGAAGGCAGAATGACTTATGATGAATTTGAAATGCTCACATATACGAACAGTGATATTTGGTATTTGCTCCAATCAATGATCAGCGTAGATATGAAGGAGGATATGAATCACCCTATATGGTCGGACAGAAGCGTACGTATGGTTTTAGAAGCAAATAATTTTTCTGTCAGGTCATCTGTTGAGGCATTCGGAATTGAATCCGAACTGGGGAGACTGAGACTTTACAGTATTGTAAGCAGGCTGGTAAGCTACTATTTCACCGAAGTTGTTTTAAGAGAACCTCCGGAGCAGAGCAATGCAGATATTCTCGAACAGCTCAAACTTGACTACATTACAGGATGTGATGTGGACGCGTTCATTGAGGAGATCATTCTAGGTGTTCCCACCGACATGACAAAAAAGGAACGTAAATCAATAATCAAAAATACTCTAAAAGAGGTTTTTCATATCGAAGGAAACAAACGTCCCCTTTGGGCGCAGGAACCCGAGTGGCCTATGGGTAAGAACTCACCGATGGCTTACGTTTCAAGAAAACGTGATGGCGAGCTTGTACTTTTCACATTCCGTGACGTAGACACAGGTGAAGAAAGAATTGTTGAACAGCTTTATTGAGTACGATGAAATATATTATTTAAAGCCAATGGAGATTGAAATTTTGAGCCACAAATAAAACAACCCCGACAGATTTTTGATCTGTCGGGGATATTCATTTGTACGGGTAATTATCACTCACAACCGCATTTTTTTGTTTTGTCGGGCAATTTTTCACATCCGTGTGAATCTCTCGGGGGACAAAATTCGGAAATAGGGAAGGACATATTGCGGAACAGCGCGCAAGGGTCGTCGTCCACGGGGGCATGGCATTCCTTTTCGGGAACGGAATATTCTACGGCATTAATGAGATACTGCGCGGGACGCTCGATGCGTACAACCGAGAAAAGACCGAGAGAAACGATAAGCTTTGCTGAGTCTCTGTCGTCATAAAGATCCTCGTGGAAGCTTGCGCTTACGCACTCGGGAACCTCGTCGACGCTGCAGCAGCAATTACAGTGGCAATGGAGAGCAGGCTCAACTACCTTTGCTGAAAGGATGATGGGGTCAACCGTTTCAAGCACAGCTACAGGAAGATTGTTTGATTTGCTGGAACGGCATCCCTTGCCGCAGAAGCAATCACTCATTGCTTCACTCTTGAAGATATTTACGTTACCTTCGCTTCCGAACAGTATTACTTTTTTCTCAACCACCGCAACACCCTCGAACTCGCAGATGTTGCCGGGAGAGAGGCACGCTTCAGCCACGATCTTGATATATATGCGAATGTTAAGCTGATAAAAGCCTCTGTTAAAGGGAACGTTATCGATATCGATATATGACCACAGCACCTTAGCAGATTTTGCGCGGATGGTAGAGGTCTTGTTTATAATATCCTGGCCGCATGAGGTAAGGTACACTCTTACGTTTTCGAAGCAGTCCTTGTCGCGGCATGAATCAAGGACGCGGTAAGTATCTATACATACCATGTCACGTTCGCGTCCTCTGTCGGACGGCTGACAGCAGGAATTTCTGATCTCGGACATTTTTGTGTCTTCCTTTCGGATTTGTAATTGAGAGGGTATTATCCCTTTCCCTAACATGATATGCGAAAAGTCCGACAGAGTTACCGAGTGTCAAGAAAAATCAGCGGGACATGTTTTCCGCCTGTCTTTTTTTCATTCGTCTCCAGCTTATAAAGCAGTAGATATCGTTTACAAGGAATACTGCAAAGCAAACTACAGCAGATACAGCTGAGGGATCACGCGTGGCGGCAAGTATCCAAAGAAGTATAAGTACGGCGTCGTTTGCGGCATAGGCAAGGGAAAGAAACGGAGAACGAAGATACGTCAGATATGCCGCAATAAAACTTGTAGTCACCGAAACCGTACTGGGAATAAGACTTGCTGTGCCCAGCACTTTTAAAAGGAAGTAAGAAAGCAGGGTGACGATAAGCGTCAGTGATGTCATTACGGCAATGTCACGCCCCTTTACACTGCCGATGGCAACCTCGCTTTTGTTGCCTTTGTACGGATTTTTGAGCCAGACAATAAGGGCAAGAACTGCCATGGGGGCAGTCATACCTATGTACGTTATCATCTCGCCGTAATACCGCGCATTATATGATATGATTCCGTACAGAAGGCTGAATATTATCATAAGCACCTGACCAATAGGATTACCTTTGGCGCAAAATATGAGAGACGAGACGCCTACAAGGGACGCGACGAGGGTCAGATAACTACTGCTGTGAAAAACGAAGTGGCAAGTGAGCACGGCAGTTACGGACACCGACCACAGCAGTAGCTCAAATGCCGTGAAATACCCGAGAAATTTTTTTATGACTTTCATTATTGATCTCCGAAACAAATAATTTCAAAAAAGCATCCGTGAACGCATCTTCAAAGACCTAACGATACGTCCGCGAATGCTTTTTGCACTCTACTACCCGGTGGCAGTAATATATTTACTTAAGAAATACCTCAATTACGGGGATGATGGAATGAGGCTTTACAACGGGAAGCATGAAAGTGTTATTCACCTTGTCGCCTACAAGCTGTACAGTTTCCATATACTTCACCTCACTTGCATCGTGGAGGAACTGTGCATACTCGATCTTTCCTACAAGACAGTCCATCTGCAAGGTCTGGAAGGGATATTCGAGAAGGTGTATGTACAGACGCTTTCCGTCAACGCTCTGGGTAAGTCTGCAACCGTTGGGGGTTATAAACTCAGGCTCAGCCATGGTACATCCGTATATCGAGCGGCTGTTAAGACGCATCCATTCGGCATATACCTCAAGAGCGGCGTCTGCGCGGTGATCGAATGTGCCTCTGCCGGTGGGCCCCACGTTCATCAGCAGGTTGCCTCCGAGAGAAACGGTCTTGATAAGCATAGCTACAAGCTGCTCGGGGGATTTCCACGTAAGCTCGTCTCTGTAGTAACCCCAGCTGCCGGAGAAGGTGTGACAAGCTTCCCACGTGACAAGCTCACCGGTTTCGGGATGGCGCTGCCACTCATCAACCTGAAGCTGCTCGGGAGTCCATACGTCCTGCTCCATGTCGGCACGGTTATCTATGATGATACCGGGCTGAAGCTCACGGGCTGTTGCGATAAGCTTTTCGCTTTCCCACTCGTTTTTACCCTTGCCGAGCATCCACGGCTTGTCGGGAGGTGTTGCTCCTTCGGGATATGAGAAGTCAAACCAAAGTATGTCGATCTTACCGTAGTTTGTAAGAAGCTCGCGTACCTGATCGCGCATATACGCGGCGTACTTCTTCATGTCGCGGGGACGGCTCAGCTCCTCTGCATCGGGTCTGTCGCGGAGAGGATGATGACAGTCGATAGTGAACTCGGGGTGATGCCAGTCGAGAAGGGAATAGTAAAATCCTACACGGATTCCCTCAGCGCGGAATGCATCAACGAATTCTCTTACAAGGTCACGGCCGAAAGCGGTGTTCGTGATCTTGTAATCGGTGTACTGTGTGTCAAAGAGGCAAAAGCCCTCGTGATGTTTAGTGGTAAGGATGGCGTACTTCATTCCCGCCGCCTTTGCCTTTCTCGCCCATTCTTTTGCATCGAAAAGATCGGGATCAAAGCGGTCAAAGTATTTCTTGTATTCCTCGGGAGATATCTTTTCGTAGCTCATGACCCATTCGTGTCTTGAAGCGAGAGAATAAAGACCGAAGTGGATGAACATACCGAATCGGTCGGATACGAACCATTCTGTGTCGCCCGGTGTGGGTCTTCTTTTATATGATGACATAATTCCTCCGTTTTCGGGAAGCGTACCCTCCCGATGGTGTTGTTTTGTTATATAATTATACCACAGATTTCACCATACGTAAAGCGGGGAAGAAGAAAAACAGATGAAAAAGAAAAAAACAGTGCCCGTGGTAAACGGGCACTGTAATATGTTGTAATATAATTACATTCTGTTGAGCTTAAGTGTGAACTGGCTCTTGTGACGAGCAGCCTTGTTGGTGTGGATAGTACCACGAGCAGCAGCCTGGTCGATCTTCTTAACAGCGAGCTTGTAAGCCTCTGTTGCAACAGCCTTATCACCGGATTCTACAGCAGCCTCGAACTTCTTGATGATAGTGCGGAGCTGAGACTTGAACATCTTGTTCTGGAGAGTTTTTGTTTCGATAACCTTAACGCGCTTCTTAGCAGACTTAATATTAGGCATTTTCTTTGTCCCTTTCGTAATTCATAATTAGATGATTCACGGCTCTGAGGCACGACCACAGCAAGCCATTCTATATGTCGGTCCCCCGACGTGTCGGCGTCCCGACAGGGTAAGAGCATGTATCTGAGAGGGTACACATACTCGTATTCACATACGCCAAATATTATATCACAAACAATATCTTTTTGCAATATGTTTTTAGAAAAAAGTTTGAGATTTTTTGGAGTTTTTTGTAACGAAGGATATAGGTTGGTTTATATGAATTTTACCGCAGATTCTTATACAAAAAATCAATTGCTTCCTGAGTAGCGTTAACAGTGTTAAGGTGAGATGCCTTGTGACGCATGAAAATACGATCCAGAATGTTTGGCTTTTTTGAATCCAAAGCATCCAGCGCTTTCTTACATGCGGATTTTTTTGCGTTTTTGTCGATATTTTTATCTGCAATTATAATTTCTGTCAGAGCTCGGTAGAAAATATTAACTCTGCGTTCAGCTTCAAAGGTATCGGCTGTAAGCATCTGCCCGTATAACTCTTCTAAATAGGGCGTATAGGTGAAATTATTGCAGTGCAGTTCCATACGAACGATCAAATATGCATAATACGGAATATATGTGGGTTTATCAGCAACTATTGAAGCAGCGTGCTGAAGGGAAGACTTTGCCTTTTCGTATTCACCTAAGGCTGAGTATGTCATGCCAAGATGTTCGTATGCTGTTTGCATGTAAAAATCATTTTCTGTGTGATTATCAATGCCATGTTCTATCAAACGAACTGCATCATTTAAGTTTTTCTTGCTTTTGTTGGTATTACGAAGGTTATAAGCTGTCAAATAACAATGCTGACATCTTGATCCTTTAGGCACTCGCTTTAATGATTTTTTGAAGTCGTCAAATAACTCATCGGTTAGTCCTTGGGACTCAATAAGCTTTTCCACATCTGCAATCTTCACAACATCACCTCGCTTTTTGTTTATTATATCACAAGCGACATAAAAAGTAAATCCCCGCAGTAGAAACCTCTGCAAATCATAAATACGAACATCTTGGTTTGAAAAAAATTATGTGGGGCAAGTACACAAAAGCGAGGTGAATTCACCTCGCTTTTATCTTCTATGTAAGTTTTTTACCAATTAAACTGCTGTCCGCAAGACTTGCACACGGGATCACCCTGATAGATAATGCCGTTGCAGTTAGGACATGTAAACTGTGCTCTTGTTTCCTCAGCACCACGCTTTGACTGACCTTCGTCAAACTTAGCTTCGCTAATAACAGGCTGCCATCTGATTTCACCTAAAGTCATAATATATGCGCTGATCATAAGACCAAACCACTGGAAGAAGAATGAGAAGGCATTGAAAGCCAACATAACCTGCTGAGCAAAGATGGTGGGAATGCAGCAGAAATAAAGAACTGCCTGAGCTGCAGGGTGGATGTTCTCCTGCTGCTTGTTCAGCCAAGCCTGCAAGTAGTCAACGGGAGTTGACAGACACTTGAAGAAGAACCAAGTGAGCCAGTAACCAAGTCTTGCAAAAAAGAAGCCAATACGAAGCGGAATGAAAATTATTGTGAAAAATAATTTTGCAATAATGTTCATTCTACCGTACTTTGCTTTGTTTGCTGCAAAAAATTCTTTTTTCAATCCGTTCAAAAGTTTCAAATAATCCATTTTAATTTCTCCTTTTTTTATAATATTGGATTTATTGCTAAGTGTATTATATTACATATGTCGAAAAATGTCAATAGTATGTACAAAAAATAAACAATAAATATTAAAAAAGCGAATTCCCAAAGTAAATTCCTACTGTGGAATTTGCTTTGGGAATTCATCGCTTTTTTGAAGAGAGGTACAACTTTCTTTGTGTTATTATCTTCCTTCTTCTTTTTTTCTTATGCCTACGTAAGACTTAAACGATGTAGCTCCACGGACTTCATTACATGTTGGTAAATAACTTCCGGGAGCAATGTGAAAAACATCATTTTCCATATATCCTACGAACTTATCGTCCTTAAAGACCGACTGGGAAAGAGAAATGGGATATGTTTCTATGTGTTCGTCGCAGTGGTAATACCGATCAATAATGACAGTCTCGAATCGTTCGTATTTATCTTTTTCTTCTTCAAGCTGTTCCTTTAAGGATAGATTTTCGGGTGTTTCTTCGAACTGAAATTTTTTTATCTCTTCTTTTTTTGTGTCGGGATCTGTAACTAATCTGTAAAATTCGAACATTATAAAATTCTCCGTTGTATGTACAATCAAAGTAGTAATTAACAAGCTGTCCCCGAGAAATAAGTAAAAAATATTGTTCCTGTTTTAAAAAAGCATATAAATGTTTTCTACTATTTGTTTCTGTGTTCAAAATCTTGACAATGATTATTATATATGCTAAATCAGTCATGTAAATTGTTTTAAGTGGAGGTTGCAAGAATGCAAAAATAAAAAAATATAATATCTATCCGGATACTTATATGACAGTTTTTGAAGAATTTGAAAAGAAATATGAAAATTTGCTTAATAAATAATTACAGTATGCGGAATTTTAATTTTCTTCTTTTTGAAGTGAGTAAGTCTTAGTAAATACCCAATAGCCGGGGCATCTGCGAAATTCATCATAGTTAACTCCTACAGAATTGCCATCTGCAAAAAGTATTCCCCTGTGGCTGGCGCTACCCGTAGAATCATGATGCATATATGCTTCCAAATTGTGAAGACAAAGAGTAAATATTCCTGCAAAGCTATTGTTTTTAACAACGATGCATTCAGGCGACGGCTTGGATAAAGTAATATCTTTTCTGTTATCATAATCACTGTCTACATGATCTTCACTGACAATGTTATAAGTTTTAGCCTGTTCAAGAATATCGTTATACGTTTCTTCAGAGTATTCTTTCTTTTGCAAATGAAAATTTTCAATGCTCATAATATCTTCGCTGTATACTTCAGGGTCCACAAGTGTCCACAGACATCTTACGGAAAGCTCAGGGTATTTATCCATTGTTTTTCTCCTGTATTTTATTGTAGAGTAGTAATTTCATGTTTTAGCTTTCAAGACAACTTTAAGAGGCAAAAACAACAATTGACATAGTTGATTATATCATATTTCCACACAAAAGTAAAGATAGAAGTATAAATCCCCTCCACTTACACACACTAACATAGCCAATCTGTAATCTAAAGGATAAATATAAGCATCAGAAAACATACTATGTATTGGGGACTGTTTTATATTAACATAAAAGTGCAACAAACTCTTATAGTCACTGGGGTTTCGGGTGTTTTTTGATGAAACAGCATATTATTAGCTAACAAACCAAAAGCGAGGGGACAATCCCCTCGCTTTTGGTGAATATATTATTTAATATGTTCTAACGTAAGCTTTACTCGGTCACTTATTTTTACGGTGTCCACTTCAAAAATAGAGGTGTACAACGTGTCATTGATTGGCTTTGTCCAATATTCGGGGATAGACTCTATTCCGTTTGCCATGCCTAAAATTGAACCGACAGTAGCACCGTTACAATCCGTGTCAAAACCGGTTTCTACTGCCATGCAAACAGATCTACCGTAGTCTCCGTCTCCATAGAGTAAAGACGCCGCAACGATCATTGCGTTAGGAATGGTATGACACCAATCGTGAGCGCTATGCTCATCGTATTTTTCGTGAATACTCTTAAAACAGTCGCTTTGAGAAACTCCGTTTTCAAACGCGTCCACAATAGACATGATCTCTTCATGCAGCCTTGATGTGTGCGGGATCTCAGCAAGACCTGGGAGTATAATATCCCGTACGTTGTTTGTTTCAGCAGCTACGCTGATCATGGCTGCCACAAACATTTCACCGTAGATACCATTTTTGGTATGGGATATAGACGCATCACGCCACGCCATTTCGGCGGCAAGCTCGGGCTTCCCAGGGTTAATATATCCAAAATAGTCTGCTCGTATCTGCGCACCGATCCACTCGCGGAAAGGATTTTTGTAAACGGCGGATTCCGGAGGCTCATAACCCTTTACAAAATTGCAGAAAGCTACTCTTTCAGCGGTGCAATAAGCGTGCTTGGGCTGATGATGCAGCCAAACGCGCGAAGCATCATAAGGCGTGAAATCTCTGCCGTATTTTTGGATAAGCACTTGATAAAGAACGGTGTAGTTGGTATCGTCATCTATCGGCATACCGTCAATGGTGTCGGCAAAACATCTGCCGTGAAAACCGAACTTATATTTGTTAGTGTCAACCTTATCCAGATCGCTGAACAAAATATATCTGTGCATAGGGTAATTTCCGGTTTCTTTTAGGAAAGGAATCAGTTCATCTGTGCGAATACCTTCTACCGTTTTGCCAAGCATACATCCGCAAATTCTGCCCATCCATGCACCGTGGATTTTATCCTCCACATTCATGCAGTTGTGTTTTTCATAAGAATAGTTTTTTCTTAGATCTTTTATAGATTCAAGGTCGCTCGGCTCAATATACGGATACCCCTCTTTTTGCTTTGCATTTAATACGATTTCGAAAAGGGTGTCACCCAATTTTTTCTTGTGCTCATTTTTTGGCAGTCTTGCTACTGCTGAAAAAACATCTTTGTATGCTTCGATATCTAAGCCTTCCTCAACGGATTGCTGATATTCCGTCATTAAATTGGAGGAATAAAACTCCCAATCGTGAATATTGGCATATTGTGGCTTTATCTGATTGGTGCCTTTCATCTCTTCCACTATACGGTTGTCGTTTCCTAAAATCAAAGCGTCAAGAGAAACACCAAAGTATTTAGAGATTTTTATGATTTTGCTAAGCTCGGGCACAGCCCCTCTGTTTTCCCACTTTTGAACTGATTGTTGAGAGATCCCAAACAGAGTTGCGAACTGTTCTTGTGAAAGACGGGCATCGTTTCGCAGTTTTTTTATGGCATTACCTAAAGTCATAACACATCCTCCTTTTTTCTAATTTTACTTAATGAGAAATAAAAATGCAACAAATCATAAATTGTATTTTTTACAACCGGCAGTTGTAGGTCGGGGGGACTTGGACAGTATATTTTAACCTTTACAGCTGATCAATGTATAAATCAATGTCTATTTCTGTTCTGGTTGCTGTGCAAAAATCCATAACCTCTAATGACGGAGCAAGACATGGTGTATCATTGTTGGGATATAAATATGGCACGATCTCAAGGTAGAAACTCACATCGTTTTCTTCGCGTATTTGATTTAAAATATCTATTTTGTCAAGAAGTGGTTTTATTGTTTCTTGCATCTGCTCAGTTATATCAACATTATAAATATCACATTTCCCGAAATGCCAAGCGGCAAAATCGAATACAGAACCATTTTTTCTCTTGTCTCCAATTTTCCAGGATTCATAGGGTTCTAAACCTAATTTTTCAGTCACTTTATCAGGATTGAAATTACCGACAATACGAAAATATGTAAAACAGCGATTATCTTCTTTTTTCTTGAAAAAGAATTTCATATATTCACCTCGGTTTTGTTTTAATTATTTTGTTCTATTCTTCGCATCTCTTCGGCAATTTCATCGGCAATTATTTTTGAAATCTCGCCTGCTGAACGCAGAGGGGGATTTGAAGTGCTGATATCGAGCAGATTATCATACGGAACTCCTGCTCTGGTTAAACGTACTTTTTCTTCAAAAAAGGCACTAAAGGCAGGAAAAAGATCTAATTCTTCTACCAATTCATCCGAATAATTCCTCTTAGAAAACAGAGAATGAAATCTTTCGCTTTCCGATAGGCAAAACTCCTTTTCTATGCTCTGTTCCGAACCATTTTTGCCAGGCTTAAAACTATAAAAATACAGTATAAATTTATATCGCCAATCAAGCGTTTCTATTCCATGACTGTTTACTTTCCCATACACAACAAGCTGAGGTAAAAATCCACATTGTTTCAACTGTTCAACGCTTGGTTTACTATCGCTGATATAATCGTAGAACGCATACACACTACGCTCATCAAAAATGCCGTCAACATATTGGGAATGTTGCGTTTTTTCGGTACCTACACAGAGAATAGCAATATATTTGTTATACGCTTCGTAAGGTGGGCAAAGTTCTTTTGGAACCTTATCTGCGATTTCAGTTGCATATACAAATGGATATTTACAGACTTCGATATTGTATACGGTTTCGGCATACTCATAATCTTTATTGCAGGTACGAACAATAATAATGTCTCCGGGTTTATGTTTCGGTTTTGCAATTTTGGGTTTTGGAATTTTTAATTCGGGTTGAGGTGATTTTAATTGTTGAAGCAATTTATCCATAACTGCCAATCGCTTTTTAACATCGGTGGCAGTTCCCGATTCTTTCCATTCCTCGATACCCGTATGTGCTTCAAGTAAGGAAATTGTTTTATTTTTGATTTCTTCGCTTAAAATTCCGTGTTTCCATTGCCAGTCGGCAAGTGCAAACCAAAAATCTGCATAGTCGTTGTCTATAATATTGCTGTTTACGATATCTGCATATTCTTCTAAAATCAGTTGAGTCCCTTTTTCAATACCAACAAGGGGATATACCTCGTTGCACATATCACGAACATCACTTGAAGTATCATTAGAATATAAAGCGGTGCCCCAAGATCCCATTTGCTCACCTCATTTTTGTATTTTTATTATTATAACATATTCAAGCTCAAAAGTAAATTCAAGCTGTATAAATCGGTGTAAATCACCAATACTAACATCACGGTTTGAGAAAAACATAAGGTAGGGGCTGGCACCCACGACAGCCCGCAAAGATTGTTCAGATTTAAGACGGGACGTCATCGTTTGCTTCGCAAACAGTGGCGCCGTCCCCTACCGATATGTATGTTAAAAGGAGATTTATATAAGGAAGAGGTAGGTAGTGTACACCGTATTGAGGACCTCGGTCGTGTGGTTTACCCCAAAGAGATCCGCCGCACCATGCGAATTAGAGAGGGAGACCCGTTACATACATCATTGACGCTTTTCGACAAGTTTTGTTGGGCGATACATAGCGTAGTGGAAAGAGCAAAAGCGAGGTGAAATTCACCTCGCTTTTCAGTTATTCGTCTTTTAATTTGATAATTCTTTCAGCAAATTCGTTTTATATATGTTATTATACTGCGCAAATTGAATTTTAACTGCTTTTTTGAAATTTTTGCATTCCTCCACAAAAAAGATAGGCACATTATGTAATGCATCTGCAAGAGTTTCAAGTTGTTTGTAATCTTTGTTTATTGCACATTCAAGGAGTTTTGAAAATCCTTTTTCAAGGAAAGAATAACAAAATTCATTTTTGATAACTTTTAAGCCATAAGTGTATATATTATCAACATATACCCACCGAAAATGATCCTTATCAATATTTTCTATTGTTCGTAGCCTTTTTCGAATAATATTATCGTCAATAGAATTATCAATTTGCAGCTCGGATAGAATATGAATTATTGATTGAATAATTTGGGCATTATATGCTTTTTCTGGATATGCTCTTAACATAATTAATACGAAATGTATATCATGAAAATCATAATTTAAAAGCAACATATTTTCACCGCCTTTAATTTATTATAGCATATTTCGCTTCAAAAGTAAATCTCCGCAGTATAAATCCCCACGAAATACAAATACTAACATCACGGTTGAAATTTTATGTAGGGGCGGAGCATTGCTCGTCCGAAAAAATCTTAACCCCAAACGGACGACCGATGGTCGCCCCTGCAATCGTATTTGTAAAAAGGAGAATTATTATAGATGAAAGCCACAGGAATTGTTAGAAGAATCGACGACCTCGGACGTGTCGTGATCCCCAAGGAGATCCGCCGCACTATGAGAATCAGGGAAGGCGACCCGCTTGAGATATACACCGACCGTGAGGGAGAGGTCATCTTCAAAAAATATTCCCCAATCGGAGAGTTGGCGGAGTTTTCCGCCCAATACGCAGAGACCCTTTATAAGACCTGCGGTCTCGCTGTAGCAATATGCGATCGAGATGCCATCATCGCCTGTGCTGGTATTCCGAAAAAGGAATACGTCGACAAAAAGCTGTCGCTTGACATAGAACAGCTTATCGAGGAGAGAAGTCTTTACTACGCAAGAGCAGGTGAGGAAATACCTCTCATAGAAAGCGGAGCGGGTACTGTAAACTGTATGATGCCCATACTCACCGAGGGGGATATCACAGGTGCCGTCGTATCGCTTAAACGTGGGGACGGAGATGTTATGGCGTCTGACGTTGAAACTAAGCTTATCCAGACTGCCGCAGGTTTTCTCGGGCGTCAGCTCGAAAGTTGAGCGTTTTAGGCACAGGTGTAACAAATGAATAACGGGGACGCAGCTGTAACTGTAAAAGCGTCCCCGTTTTGCTTTATAAGGCTAAAAAAGTCCTTGAAATAAAGGGGCAAACGTGGTAAAATAAAGGTATAAATATTTAAATTCGGGAGATAGCTTTGAAGACAGTCGCGCCTGATTATTACAAGGATTTTAAGTGCATTGCAGACAAATGTCGACATAACTGCTGTATCGGTTGGGAGATAGATATCGATCCCGATACCCTTGCGCTTTATAAAAGCTTAAATGATGATTTTGGGAAAGGTATCATGTCACACGTGGACACGGGTTTTCCGCCCCATTTTCGCCTCGCAGACGGTGATAGATGTCCCAATCTGAGAAGCGACGGACTATGCGAGATAATATGCTGCCTGGGAGAGGGCGGCATATGTGAGATATGCCGTGAGCATCCCCGCTTCCGCTATAGCTATAATAGCAGGGAAGAGATCGGACTCGGTCTTTGCTGTGAAGAAGCGGCAAGGCTCATCCTTACCCGGGCGGAAAAAGTAACGTTTGTTAACTTAGAAGATGGTGAGGAGACCACTACCGAGGATAAGAAAGACTTTTTCGAGCTGCGAGAGCAAATATTTGCGATAATTCAGAACAGGGAGTATGATATTTGTGAAAGGGTATCTCTACTGACGGAATTTCTCGGATGCAGTTTGCCACATATTGATACGGAGACGTGGTGCGACTTTTTCTTATCTCTTGAAAGGCTTGACGAGACCTGGACGGAGATGCTTGAAAAGCTGAAGAATTCAGCCATAAAAAAGCTTGACGAGTGTGATTGTACACTTCCGGGGGAAAGTGCCGAACAGATTATTACATATTTCACCTACAGGCACCTGTCGCCTGCCGCAGACGAAGGTGATGTGAACGAAAGGGTGCTTCTTGCGCTGTTGTCGTTCTATATGATAAGAGCTGTATACGCTGTGACGGGTGAGGGGGGATTTGACCACCTTTGTGACGTTGCGCGGACGTATTCCTCCGAAGTAGAATACTCGGAAGAGAATCTTGACGAAGTTTTATTTGAACTCGGCTTTTGAGCCGAACGCGACCTGCGAAATTACTTGACACTGAGTGTGCTATATAGTATAATTACAGTGTATATATGTCGAAAAAACTGCTGGCTGTAAAAGCTGATGGAGGATACTTGAAAATGAAAATTACGAGACCGTTGTCGAATCTTCATACGCACACATGCTTTTCCGACGGAAGAAAATCGGTTGAGCAAAATATTGAAACCGCAATCGGACTCGGCTTTGTATCCCTCGGTATATCCGACCACAGCCATTGCATATACGATTCCGGTACTATGAAAGCAGGGACTGAGAGAGAATATGTCTCTCACATTGCTGAACTCAGAGAAAAATATAAGGGGAAGATCGATGTTTTTACAGGTCTTGAGCTTGATTCTTTTTCTGTTTGCGAAAGGGAGCTTTACAGCTATATAATCGGTTCCGTGCACTTTGTAAAGTTTGACGGCGAGGTACTTCCCGTAGACTATTCACCAAATCATCAGAATGAGATAATACATAAGCATTGCGGCGGAGACGCCATGAAGTTCATTCGCGAATATTATGATGAGCTTGCTCGTCACGTGGAGGCGTGCCGTCCCGATATCGTTGGACATTTCGATCTTTTCACGAAATTCGCAACCATTGATACGGATACAGACGAATACAGAAAGATCGCTATTGACGCGCTTTATCGCGTAGCAGAGCATTGTAACCGCTTTGAAGTGAATACGGGCGCTATGGCGAGAGAACACAGAGAGTATCCTTATCCTGCACAGTTTATACTTGAAGAAATGTATAAAATAGGAGCGACAGTAACTGTATCCAGCGACTGTCACGACGGAGAAAAGCTTGACTTTGCTTTTGACGACGCTCTTTCTCGTATCAGAAAAGCGGGATTTACCGCGATAGACAGATTTGACGGAAAAGCTTTTGTCAAAGACGAGATAGTTTAAGTCGGCATGATATAATATGACCTTATCCACTAAGAAAGGAATTACATAATGAACAATAACGTAAACAGACAGCCTGCACCGGCAGGTAACCGAAGAGTACCGAAAAACAGACGCAGCCGTTTCCCATGGGCAGAGCTGTTCATCGGACTTCTCGCAATTACTGCAGTATTCGTTATCATCTGGACTTTTGCTATGGGTAACGATAACACAGGTAAGAATGAGGGGACTTCAAAGGAAACTCTCAACTACCTTGAATTCAACGGTACGATTCCGGATGAACCCGATGCTCCTGCAGGTACGGAAAAAGGTGAAAGCTTTGACCCTGATGCATATACCGAGATCAAGATCCTTAATATGGGCGACATCATGTATCACCAGCCTCAGCTTGATAACGCTGTTGACTGGGCGACGGGTGAATACGATTTTTCGGGAAGCTATAAATATCTGAAGGATATTGTAAGCGCGGCTGATTATGCGGTCGTAAACTTTGAGGCGACCCTTTCCGGTGAAGACTACACCTATGCGGGATATCCCACCTTCAACGCACCCGACAGCGCATTTACAACGCTTGTCGACGCAGGATTTGATATGATGCTGTTTGCAAACAACCACTGCTATGACTACGGTAACCACGGATTTATCCGCACGCAGGAGGTATTCAAGCAGAACGGTGTTGACTATATCGGTGCCAAGCTTAAGGAGAACGATAAGTCATATAAAAACGTTGACATCGGCGGTATTAAGGTGGGTATGATCAACTCAACCGACGACCTTTCGTACGGAAATACAGCTAACCGCACAATAAACGGTATCACCATACGCGGTAACGATCTCGCTCTGATGGATGTGTTCAATCTCAGCCTCCTTGACGATTTCTACAATGAGACGGAGGCGCGTATCAAGGAGCTTCGTGAGGATGGCGCGGACATCATCGTATATTACATCCATTGGGGCCTTGAATATCACCTTAAGCATAACGACACTCAGACTCAGATCGCAAGCAAGCTTTGCGACATGGGCGTAGACGTGATCATCGGCGGACATCCTCACGTTGTGCAGGATGCAGAGGTGCTTACCTCTACAGTTGACCCCACTCATAAGACTCTGTGCTTCTACTCCCTCGGTAACGTAGTATCCAATCAGAACAGACTTACCATGGGCAACACCATGAATAAGGAGTATACGGAAAACGGACTCATGGTAGAGCTTACTATCCGTAAGTATGAAAGCGGTGAGTGCATGGTAACTGCCGTTGATACCATCCCTACGTGGGTACACAGATACAACAGTGGCGGCAAGATGCAGTATGAGATCCTTCCCGTAGAGGCGGCTATCGCATCTCCCGATACATACGGACTTTACAACAGTAATTTCGGCCTTGCCAATGCAAAAGCATCTCTTACAATGACTAATGATCTTCTTGGTGGTATCACAGATGCTTTTGCCGCAACGGTGACACTTCCAGTAGGTAAGACTGATAAATGATTTGAGACAATTATAACAGCCGCAGGCTGATAGGAGGTTTTTATGAATATTCCGAGAAATGAATATCCCCGTCCGAGATTTGTCCGCGACAAATGGGTGAATCTTAACGGCGAGTGGGATTTTGCTTTTGACTTTGGTGATTCAGGAAAATACAGAAAATTCTGGCTGAAGGAAAATTACCCCTTTGATAAGAAGATCACAGTGCCCTTTGTTCCCGAGTCTAAGCTTTCCGGCATTGAATATGTGGATTTCTTCCGCACATGCTGGTACAGAAGAGCTTTCCGTACCCATTCCGATTGGAAATGCGGAGAGGGAAGAGTTCTTCTCCACGTGGGTGCCGCTGACTTTATTACTCAGATCTGGGTAAACGAACAGTACGTTGGCAGACACATCGGTGGTTACACCCCCTTTACATTCGACGTTACTGAGTTTATCACGGAAGGGGCTGACAATGAGCTTGTTATCCGCTGTAACGACGTGGGATTCGATCCCCTTCAGTACACGGGTAAGCAGACGTACAGAAACTATTACAATAAGGACTGCGAATACACCCGCTGTACGGGTATATGGCAGACCGTTTGGCTTGAATATGTTCCCAAAAACTATATCGAAAACGTGAAGCTTACACCTGACGTTGATAACGAGAAGCTTGACGTTGTGGTAAAGTTTGCTCATGGAACGAAGAAGGGTGACACTGTTACTGCCAAAGCATCCTTCGGTGGCGAAGAGGTAGCGAGCGTTACCGCAAGGACTGCGGGTAAGACCTGTGCATTCAGCATCCCCGTTACGTCTCCAAAGCTTTGGAGCATTGAGGAGCCTAATCTTTATGACCTCACCTTTACGTTTGGCGAGGACCGCGCAGAAACTTACTTCGGTATGCGTAAGGTTGCGATCAACGGAAAAGTTGTGGAGATCAACGACCGTCCCGTGTTCCAGCGCCTTGTGCTTGATCAGGGCTACTATCCCGACGGAATATATACAGCTCCGGTCGTAGAGGATATAGAAAAGGATATCGTGATGTCCAAGAGAGCGGGCTTTAACGGCGCAAGACTTCACATGAAGATATTTGAGCCTTATATCTTCTATTACGCTGACAAGATGGGATATCTCCTTTGGGGAGAATTCCCTAACTGGGGACTTGACGAGAGCAATAAGGGTGCTCTTGACGCAATGCTTTCTGAGTGGGTAACTGCAGTTGAGAGAGACTATAACTCTCCCTCAGTTGTTTGCTGGTGTCCCTTCAATGAGACACGAGACACAAGACGCGAGGAACTGTTTATGAACCTCTACAAGGTTACGAAGGCTATTGATCCCGTAAGACCTTTCGTTGATACATCAGGATACGTTCATACCGAATACACAGATATTTATGACGTACATGATTACGATCAGAATCCCGTAACATTTAAGGAGCGCCATATGCCTCTTGCTACAGGAGAGGGAAAGGTATTTGTAAACTTCCCCGATGATGAAAAATATCTGGGACAGCCTTATATGATCTCTGAGATGGGCGGTATATACTGGAACCTTGACGAATATGAAGGTAGGGGCATAGGCGGTAAGGACAACTGGGCGGCATGGGGATACGGTGATAATCCCAAGACCCACGAGGAGTTCTATACTCGTTTTGAGGGACTTATGTCTGCTATGCTTGACAATTCCGGCATCTGCGGCTTCTGCTATACACAGCTTACCGACGTGTATCAGGAAAAGAACGGAGTATACGCCTTTGACAGACGTGAAAAGTTCGATATGGACAGAATTTCTGCCGCAGTATCAAAGAAAGCCGCAATAGAAAAGTGATACAAATAAGAAAAGTTTCCGCTGATATTCAGCGGAAACTTTTCTTATTCGTTATTGATTGTCTGCGTCGGCATCCTCGCCAACCGAAGAAGTCCTCTTCTTAACAGCCGCTTTAATACTGTTCCATTTAATAATTAAAAGCACAAGCGCACCGCAGACAAGAGTGTCAATGACTATTACCTTGCAGAGAAGCTCGTAATTATAAATTACATTAGTTTCGGTTATTTCGTGGAAGATGGTCTCGACTGTTTCCTTATAGGTTGTCTCCACCGTGCTTTCTGCCTTGGTAGAACTTTCGCTTTCCGTTTCCTTGAACATAGGGTCAGGCTCTGCGTACCCGGGACCGACAGGACTGATCTCGGTGGGGATATCGGTGCTTTCTTCCGTAACTTTTACCTTTTCGTACGTTACGGTAACTGTCACGTTCTTATCACCCATTGTACCCTTTACAGTCGCGACATCGGGGGTATAACCTTCGATCTCGGGAGAAGGAATATTGTACTTTTCTCCTTCTTCAAGTGCGGTAATGTATTCGGAGACGATTGTCGTACCGGTAGAAGTGAGATATTTGATTGTAAGGGTATATACCTTTTCACCGATGATATCGAAGTTAACTTCACAGCTTCCGCTAACGGGCCCCTTACCCTTCACAACAACTGTAGCCTTACCCACTTCGATATTGTCTTTGTATTCTACGGTAAAGTGAACGTTTGGGGTAAGCACCATGTTTGCAAATGAAACTGTAACAGTAGGATTTACAGGTTCACCCGTGTATGGAACGGGTACAATGTTTGAAACTGTAAGGTCCATGGCGTCGATACCGTCCGTTACGTATCCGTCAGCACCGAACTTGACAGAATTTAGGGTAGAGTTCTTCACCATCTTGTAATCGGTACCGAAATATGCGATGTTGCCGTCTATCAGGCGATATCCTGAGAAGAGCTGATTACATACAAGATAATAAGTATTACCCAAAACGTTAACGGTAACGTTGTGTCCCATCATATTACCGCCAATATCAAATTCATGTCCGTCAAACACGGTGGACTTGAGCATGGGACCATCTGCTGTAAAGAAGTAGATGCCTTGACCGATTATCTTATATCCTGTGGTAATGGCACCGTTTTCAAAATAGTAGGTGTCGGTACCGATGATGAGAGTCTCACGGTTGAGAACGATGTTTCCGTTGTGGTCGAACGAACGTACTATACCATCTATAGTACGGGAATCATTTCGTACGGGGGCACCGTTTTCGTAATACTTGACCGTGTTATGGGTGATATGCCAGCCGTCGTTCGTGTTCTTGGAGTAGGTTACTGCAATTGTTTTGTTTACCAGACCTGCAACACCCTCGACAAGGGGAATGTCGGAGATAAATCCGTCGAGAATGGGAGAGAGCACACTATAGCTTTCACCGGGTGCCAGTTCTGCAGTATAGTTCTTTGCGGCAGGCGCGCCGAAATCGTGTGTGTAAGTAATGGTAACAGTGACTTTTTCGGGAGTTATATCTACAAATCTGCAGTCGGCAAATGATGCTACTGCGTGTACTTTTGTTGACGCAAAGCCGTATACCGTGATTCCCCTTGGAAATGCTCCGACATCTGCCGTACATTCAACTCCAACGGTAACACTTTTGATATTTTGAGTGTGTGTAAACGCCCCTGCGGCGATGTGTGTGACTGTCTGGGGGACGATAGGATCGGGGGACTCACCAATGTACTTTGAAAGTACACCGTCCGTTATCACGAAACCGTCACTGTCTACATTTTCTTCCGGAACGGTAGTTTCGTTTTGCTGTACGGTGGCGTCAATACCTGTGGTCACGTCTGCAAAAGCTGTGGTTGCTACAAGAAACAGCATAAGTATCATGCTAAATATAAGAGATAGTTTTTTCATAACAGAGTCAGTCTCCGTAAACATTATATATATAATATGGTATCATTTTATTAGGATTCTGTCAACAGTTTTTTCGCTACTTTAGACGGAATAACTGTAAATTATCACTGTTTGTACATTTTTCGACTTATCTAAATGGTTAAGATTACTAACAAAGTACAGCGCAAAACAGAACGTATGTACACCTTGTGCATATTATATAGTGTGACGTTACGGCATTCTCACTGACTGTATGAGGTGCGGTATTCGAAAGGAAAAGTCAGCATGGCAGAAACTGTATGTACTGTCATAATATCCTTGTTTTTTGTTTTCGGTCTGTACAGCGCAGGTGTTCAGATAAAGTTATTACTGTATAAGCTTGCACGCCGCGTATCTGAGATTGACAAAAACAAAACTTGATGGTACAATATAGAAAGTAACTTATCACCTGTTGGGTGTGAAATATTTTGAATGACGGGAGGGCGCGTCTGATGCTTGAGAACGGTACAAACGAAAAAGATAAACTGACGGGTATGGTGGATTCCATCGTATACCGAAACGATGAGAACGGATACACCGTTTGTATTATTGAAGACAGAGACGGCCTTCCCGTAACAGCCGTTGGCATTATGCCCTATATCAACGAGGGTGACGGTATCAGTGCTTACGGTACGTGGACAACTCACAAGATCTACGGCCGTCAGTTTTCCGTTGAGACCTTCGACAGACAGCTTCCCTCGGACGAGGGAGATATACTTCGTTATCTTGCGTCGGGGGCTGTTAAGGGAATAGGCCCGAAAACTGCGCAGAAGATAGTGGAAAAATTCGGTGCAGACAGCTTTGACATAATCGAGAACAATCCTGAGTGGCTCACCGGTATTCCCGGAATATCGAGACAAAAGGCGGAGAAGATAGGAGAGAGCTTTCGCGATATGTCGTCCTCCCGTGCGTTTATGATGTTCAGCCGTGATTTCTTTCCGTCTGCTACTGCAATGCGTATCTATAAAAAATGGGGTAACGCATCGATCGACAGAATACAGAATAACCCCTACAGCCTTTGCGGTAACTTTAAAGGTATCGGCTTTAAGAGGGCAGACGTTATTGCGTCCACCCTCGGACTTCCTGTCGACAGCGACGTAAGAATAGAAGCGGGAATACTCCACGTGCTGTCTACTGAGGCGTCACGAAACGGTCATACTTGTCTTCCGTACGATACCCTTATTGAGTGCGCCGCGGGACTTTTGTTCGGTACATCTGATGATAGTATCGAAAAGCTGCGTGAACACGTGGATAAGCTTGCGGAGGATGAAAAGCTGTATTTCTATAACTCTGCCGGTATCAGATACGTGTACCATCCCTATCTTTACAATGCAGAGTCGCATATTGCAAAAAAGCTGTGTGAGCTGTCGCGCCTATGCCCATCTATAAACGAGCGTGACATAGATATACTCATCGAGAAGAGCGAATACTGTGCAGGGCTTACCTATGCGCCAATGCAGCGTACAGCGCTCAGAGAAGCTCTCAGAGCGGGTGTGATGGTGCTGACGGGTGGTCCCGGTACGGGTAAGACAACAATTATCAAAGGCCTTATCAATATATTTGAGTCGCTTGATTATCCGGTGTGCCTTGCGGCCCCTACCGGACGGGCTTCTAAGCGAATGAGCGAGGCTACCTCTCACGAGGCTAAGACCATACACAGGCTTCTTGAGATGGAATACAGCGACGAGACTGAAGCCCGCTTTATGAGAAATAAAAACAATCCCATTGAAGAAAAGGTGATCATCATAGATGAGTCGTCTATGATAGACACTCTCCTTATGGAATCACTTCTCTGCGCCATAAGAGGAGGTACGAAGCTCATTCTCATAGGCGACAGCGATCAGCTCCCGTCTGTAGGATGCGGCTCTGTGTTCGGTGATATTATCTCGTCGGGTGCGTTTAAGGTGGTATGCCTTAACGAGGTGTTCAGACAGGCGCAGACAAGCTCTATCATTACAAACGCTCACAGAATAAATATGGGACTTATGCCCGAAATATCCTCAAAAGGAACGGATTTCTTCTTCCTTGAAAGGGGAAGTGACGAGGCAACTGCTAAGACTATAGTAGAGCTTGTGACGAAACGGCTTCCTAAGACCTATGGTAAAGGTGTCATAAATAAGCTTCAAATAATAACTCCCTCCCGCAAGGGAGCTGCGGGTACGGAATCAATTAACGCCATGCTTCAAGCCGCTACCAATCCTCCCGAAAAGGGAAAGGCGGAGCGGAAAAGCCGAAATCTCATATTCCGCGTAGGCGACAGAGTAATGCAGACGAAGAACAATTATCAGCTTGAGTGGTATACCACGTCGGGTGAGTCGGGATTCGGAATATTCAACGGGGACATCGGCGTGATCGAGTCGATAGATGAGGAAAGCGAGCTTATGACCGTCACCTTTGACGAGAAGCGTTGCGAATATGAGTTTTCCATGCTTGAAGAGCTTGAGCACGCGTACGCCATAACCGTTCACAAAAGTCAGGGTAGCGAATATCCCGTGGTGATAATACCCGTGTTTCACTGTGCACCCATGCTGCGTTCGCGAAATCTTTTGTACACGGCGGTCACCCGCGCATCGGGAATGGTGATATTAGTGGGGGATAGGGAAGTCCTCCGTACCATGGTGGAAAACGACTACCACGCGGAAAGATGTACAATGCTTGCGGGGATGCTGCGCTCCGAGATCGAATAAGGAAACCTCGTCCGTACCAGTCGTACACATAAGGACAGTACAACAAGATACGAAAACACCCGTAGTTTTAAAAAACTACGGGTCTGCTTACTGACAAACCTCACATTAAAAACAACAAACTTTCAATTTGCACAAAAACTAAGGCTCCCCTGCGCAAGGGGAGCTGTCGCCGTACTTTGCCAAAGGCAAATGTACTCGCGACTGAGGGGTTGTTTTGTGTGGCTTTTAGCATCTTTACAACCCCTTCGCCTCGTACCTCGGCACCTCCCCTTACACAGGGGACGCATCTGTTTTAGTTCGCTTTGTCTATTTTGCTATATGCCTTTTCGCAATTTCACTTTGTCAACAACC
>JAZUBZ010000092.1:0-4615 GCA_045638805.1 Eubacteriales bacterium | reverse complement strand
ATTGTCTTCAATATGACAGGTGCTTTGAGAAAAAGCGTGGAAGAAGAAGCTAAGCTCGCACTTCTTGAAAAGCTTATTAAGCAACAGGAAGAACAGTACATTGAGCTTTCGCGTTACAACAAGGATATACTCAAGATGAATCATGACCACAAGAATTTTCTTTTAGGTGTTCTTTCTGATCTTGATACCGGTGACTATGATGACATACACACCTGTGTTATGCGAGAGTTGCAGACTATCGAAGCTTTTAACGATCTTCCCGAAGGAAGCGGCGTGATATATCTCCTTGTTAATCATAAAGCTGAACTTGCAAAGGAAAAAGATGTCTCATTAAATTGTGAATTCCACGATGTTAAGAATATTAAATTGTCCCCCATTGATTTTGCAGTTATGTTAGGTAACGCAATAGATAATGCCATAGAGGCTACGGAAAAGATTGAGTGTACGGAAAAACGTGAAGTATCTATTATTGTTAAAGTCCACAAAGAACAGATCGTGGTCATAATCAAAAACCCGATTGAGGGAGAAATCGACGTTAACAACCTCGTATCAACAAAAAAATCTGCATTTCACGGTTTCGGCATACTTAGCATAAAAAGTATAGTAGCGCAATGGGACGGTACAGTCAAATTCACATCAGATGACGGAGAATTTACTACATATATTGTGATAAGCAATCATACCGCAGACAATTCTTAATCTGCTTATTCAATAATTCTTCCCCTCGGGAGCGTTCACTTGTTAGTGTTCGCTCCCGTTTTCGTTACCTCACCCCGGCAAGCACCGCGTCCCACATACTGCGGTTCTCCTCGCTGAGCAGTTCCGCAAGCTGTGCACATTGACTATCACTGAAACCGTAGTGGTCCGCCATTTCGTCTGCTGTTTTGTGTGTCACGGTGACTCGCTCTCTTTTACGTTTCAAACCAATCCCCTGCGAAGCCAACATAAGACGTCGCAGGGGATATTTCTACCTATATCTCAAAAACTCAACCACGCTTTCTTTTGTTATCTTCCACCTGTTGCCTATCCTGAACCCATCAAGTTCACCTGTGTGAAGCATTCTCAGTAAAGTGTTCTTTCCTACGCGAAGCAGAGTTTTACATTCATTAAAGGTCATAACCTCAGGTATCATTTCATACATAGCAGAAATCCTCCAACATAAATTTTGGTTTAATATAGTGTTTTGCGCTCCCAAATAGGCCCTCTCGGTTTACGCATACCGAGAGTTTTTGTTTATATATTATTCCTTCGGTATAAACCAAATTAAATATATTTCGGAGGTAAAATATGAACTACTTAGAATGCTCTGTATGCGGAGAAAGACTTACAGAGGCCCAAGCAACTCTTTTTGATGACAAGATATTGTGTGAGCACTGTCTCGATGAAGAGACCACCATTTGTGACTGCTGTATGGAGCGGATATGGACCTCTCGCGCGAGAGGTGACGGTTACACAACTCTCTGCCGCGACTGCTACGCCAACAACTACACAACCTGCAGTCACTGCGGAATCCTCGTACACAACGACAACGTGTATTACGATGACGACACCGACAACGCCTACTGCGGAACCTGCTTTGAGAAGGTCCGCAACCTGCCCATAAAATCATATAACTACAAGCCCGAGCCGATATTTTACGGTTCGGGCTCTCCTTATTTAGGCGTAGAGCTTGAGGTTGATCTTGGCGGTGAGGACGATTGCAACGCGGAAAAACTCCTCGATATCGCGAACTCGGATGTGGAGAGAATCTACTGTAAGCATGACGGAAGCCTCGATGAAGGCTTTGAGATAGTCAGTCATCCTATGACCCTAGACTACCACATAAACGAAATGAACTGGAAGGAGGTATTCACCAAGGCGGTCAGGCTCGGTTATTCGTCTCACAACACTTCATCATGCGGACTTCACATCCACTGCGGACGAAGAGACCTGGGCAGAACCGAGGAAGACCAGGAAGCCGTCATCGGCAGGCTGATATTCTTCTTTGAGAAACACTGGAACGAGCTTGTGAACTTCAGCCGAAGGAACTACAGCAACCTGAATCGTTGGGCGGCACGCTACGAGACCATTTCATGCTCACCAAAGGAGACCTACAAGCGAGCCAAGGACAAGCACATGGGACGCTACGTGGCGGTAAACCTTACCAACGATTCAACTGTAGAGTTCCGCATATTCCGCGGTACACTGAAGTACAAGACGTTTATCGCCGCACTTCAGCTCATTGACAGGATATGTTCTTTCGCAATAAACTCAGTCGACTCGGAGCTTGAGGAAACGTCCTGGTCGGACTTTGTTATGGCTATCGATCCTGCGAAGTATCCAGAGCTTGTAGAATACCTAAAACTGAGACGTCTTTACGTAAACGAGATATGCGACATAGTGGAAACGGAGGAGTAATAATATGTGCGGACTTTTTGGTTTTACTTGCTACGGGAACGAGATCATGAATCTTTCAAAGCTTACAAATGCCCTCTCGGTACAATCTGCTGTGAGAGGCACAGACGCGGTGGGAATAGCATTTGCTAAGGGAAACAATATCGCGATTAACAAAGCAGGAAAATCAGCTCACGATTACGCATTCAAGCACGATGATAGTGTTAGAGCTCTCATCGGTCACACACGACACAGCACACAAGGAAGTGAGAGAAAGAACTACAACAATCACCCGTTCTTCGGTAGGGTGAAGAATACTAAGTTTGCTCTCGCTCACAATGGTGTTTTGATGAACGATGATATACTGAGAGAAAGTCTGAAACTTCCTAAAACTAAAATCGAAACGGACTCGTATATCGCTGTGCAGCTCATTGAATCAAAGAATAAGCTCGATTTCGAAAGTCTTTCCTATATGGCTGAAAGCATCTACGGCAGCTTCTCATTTTCGGTCCTCGATAACAAGAACAATCTGTATCTCGTCAAAGGCGACTCGCCGTTGTCTATACTAAACTTTCCCGAACACAAGATATACGTCTACGCCAGCACTGACGAGATACTGTACAGAGCAATAGTAGACTCACCCTTGTTTGACGAGCTGAAAGCTTGTAAGTTTGAAAAGGTGGACATTGACGAAGGAGATATTTTGAAGATCTCACCGGAAGGTGTTATTACTAAAGGAAACTTCGAGTATAGCACTTACTACGGTAGGCCCTGGTATGATTACCGTCACAGCTCGTGGTCTTGTCTGCCATACTTAGAGCCACTAGTAAATGAAGATTATATCAGCGAGCTGAAGTTTATCGCATCCTATGAAGGGATATCGCCTGAGACTATAGACAAGCTGCTACAGGAAGGGTTTACACCCGAGGAGGTGGAAGATTACATTTATGCGTTCGAAGGAGAAGTTATGGAGGCTACGGTTTAAGCTATTAAAGGTAACGTGGAGGTTAATGTACATGAAATACATAAGAATATTCCTGATAGCGCTACTCGATATTATCGGAGAGCTCTATACAAGCAAGAAGGACAAGGGGTGAGATACCGATGGTATACGGATACGCGAGAGTTTCAACGTCCGATCAGAATCTCGACAGGCAGAAGGACGCGCTTCGAAAGTATGGTGTGGATATGTTGTTCTGCGAGAAGATCTCGGGGACAAAAAAGAACCGCCCGGAGCTTGACGATATGCTCGGACGGTTGAAGCCTGGGGACACGATAGTTATAGAGTCTCTCAGCAGACTCGGCAGAAGCGTCAAGAACCTGGCTGAGCTGATGGAGCTGTTCAATAAACAGGACATACGCCTCGTCTCGCTGAAGGAGACGATAGACACTACTTCTCCTACGGGGAAGCTTCTGTTCACGATCCTTGCATCTCTGTCGCAGTTTGAGAGAGACGTTCTTGCAGAGCGTACTGCAGAGGGACTTGCCGCGGCACGAGCCAGAGGAAGGGCAGGCGGACGTCCTAAATCCGACGCAGCTGCGATGAATACAGCGCTAGCGCTGTACAGGACGAACCAGTACAGCGTCAGCGAGATCACAAAACTTACGGGAGTGAGCAAATCAGCACTATACCGCGCCATTGAATCGGGCGTTACGGGAAGATGAATTAGGAACGAGTTACGGGAAAAATGCGCCGCCCCGAAACCTTCAATACGGCAGGTTTCGGGACGGTGCCTAAGTTTCCCTAAAACGATGGTTTACGGGAGGGGGTGAACTCCTCAAAATTTAACAACCCTTAATTAATATCCTTAGCCATTAAGCATAAAAGCATTTATTTTCAGGAGGACGTATGTCGAAAAACAAAATTAAAGTTATTTTAGTAAAGCCATGGACACAGCCATATGTAGATGAAATATCTTCAGACTTGATATCACTCCAAAAACAAGTAGGTGGGCTCATACAAGCAATCTATCCATTTAATGACCCAGTTGCAGTTATCTGTAATGAAGAAGGCAAGTTATTAGGACTTCCATTCAACCGTCCGTTATATAATAATGAAAATACTATTTACGATATTATTGTCGGAACCTTTATTATTGTTGGATTGAAAAATGAGCAATTCAGTTCATTACCAGATAACTATATTGAAAAATATTTAGAATATTTTTCTGTAAATAATCTCCTTTAGCTATCCGATCTCATTAATAAAGAGGGGAACACGGATTTCAGCGCCTGTTTCAAG
>JAZUBZ010000091.1:0-4325 GCA_045638805.1 Eubacteriales bacterium | reverse complement strand
TGACAGTGACCATTACTTTGTCAGCAAACTGACACCCTCATGGGTGTTTTTTCTCATACATACTTATCCCTCAAAATGCTCTGCCACTTCTGCAAGATACTCTCTCACCTTCAGGTGTTGCGGGCACGCCTTTTCACATTTACCGCATGAAATGCAGTCGGAGGGCGTTCCGAAGCTCTCGCCAAGCTTTTTATATCTGTGTCTGATGTCACCCACAGACATTCTGCAGGTCTTCGACGCGTTATAAAGCTCGAAGTATTTAGGAATATTTACGTTCACGGGGCATCCCGTCTCAACACAATACCCGCATGAGGTACAAGGCACCGCTATCGCGTTATTTATTATCTCCGTCGCTTTTCCGATGATCTGAAGTTCATCACTATTAAGCGGAGTGAAGTTGCCCATTGTGGCGATATTATCACAAAGCTGTTCCATATTACCCATTCCGCTGAGAGTCATAAACACTCCCTCAAGACTTGCGGCATAACGGAGTGCCCACGATGCTACCGATCTGTCGGGTGCGTAATCCTTAAAGAGATGAACGACCTCATCGGGTACGTTCACGAGTGTACCTCCCTTAACAGGCTCCATAATGACTATCTTCTTACCGTGACGTCTTGCCGTCTCATAATTCTTCCTCGACTGTATTTTTTCGTTTTCCCAGTCGATATAGTTTATCTGCAGCTGTACGAAATCCACCTCGGGATGCTCTGTGAGAATTCTGTCGAGAAGCTCTGCGTCGTCGTGATAGGAAAAACCGATCTCCCGTATCTTCCCTTCTCTCTTCTTTTCTGCGATAAACTCAAAACAGCCGAATGCCTCGCACATCGGCTCGTAAAATTCACGGCTTACGGAGTGGAGAAGATAATAATCAAAATAATCTATACCCAGACGTCTCAGCTGTTCGTCGAAGATAAGCTGTACTGCCTCCGCGTTCTTTATGGAAAACACTGGGAGCTTGTCCGCAATCTGAAAGCTTTCACGTGGGAATCGCTTCACAAGCAGGTCTCTCAGCACGTTTTCACTGTAGAAGTTATGATACATATACCCAGTATCGAAATAGGAAAATCCGCTGTCCACGAACAGCTTTATCATTTCATATGCCTTTTCGTAGTCAACGTTTTTCATATCACTTTCATCAAACAGAGGAAGTCTCATCACACCGAATCCGAAATTTTTCATTATAGTTTGTCTCCTTTTTGTATGACAGTACAATGCAATTAATTATATATATTCTAACACAAACGGGCAAAATTGTCAAAGTATATCTCATGCACGAAACAGAGACCGGCGTTTTCCGTCGGTCTCTGTTTTGTAGATTTATCTGTTTTCTGTCGATGCAAGTAACTTTTCAATATGTTTGTTCGCCAACTTGGCGCCCAAAAAGTATGCCGACTCAATTTCCGCTTCCGGATTCAGCATGATTCTGTTAAGGGCAGATCCCATGTCAGCATCACAGTAACATCCAAATGAGCCTGTCAACTGATGTACTGCGTCATATTTCTTGGTTTCAAAGGCTATCTTTATGGATCTTACCGATTCAAGGTCAGGCTCTTCCTCTGCCATCCAAGCTTCGAACGCCGCGGGACGGAAATATTTTCTGCCAAGTGCCGCCATCGCTTCAAGAATAGTGGCGGTAAACTCACCGTTTGTATTCCCCTTCGGTAACATAACGTCTGAAGAATCCCATGTATTTCCGTACGTTACGTATTCGGAATCTTTATCTGCCTTTGGAATGGGAAGAATTCCGAAGGAGGTGTCACTTTCTATCAGGCTTACACATTCCCCGGTTCTGACGAAGCAGAACAGTGCTTTTCCACTTTTGAACTTTTCAAAAACTGTGACGATATTCTCAATTTCTTCAGGAGTTACCATTTGGACCTTACCGTATAAGCTTACGTTTTCATCCGAAAATACGGGTGCAAATTTCTCATAAACACTTGCAAGTTCATCGGGACACGTTCCGGGATAATACGGAATACCGTCTTCATCATAATGCGTTATGGGAACACCGTGTGCCGTTATGACCGAAAGCGCGTTCGGTGCGGCAAATGAATATATCTCTTCGTTATCTGCAGGTATCTTTTCGCCGAGAGACAGCATCATGTCAAACGTCCATGTTCCGTTTTTAACCGCCTCATGAAGTTCATCTACGGAAATTCCGTATTCCTCGGCAATGCTTTTGTTATATGCAATAACGTAAGCGTCATTGTAATAGTCACTGACTATGTCCCCCTTCAGCAGGTACAGTTTACCGCCGATACCGTAGGTTTCCGCAAGGTCAGGCATCCACCAATCGTTTTCTAACGGTATGCTCTTTTCAAGAGAATTTATGTCCTCAAGCAGTCCCAGATTTTGAAGCTGACTGCTGACAGCAATCACTCCCTCTACTGCATTATACTCATCCGAGCCCGACAGTACATCCTGCTTTACCATACCTATTATCAAGCTATCGTCAAGTATGTTTTCTTCAGTATCAGGAAGCACTGTTTCAATCGTAACGCCGAATTTTTCCTCAAGCTCCTTCTGTCGCTTGTATACAGTATCATCTTCGGTCATGTTTTCATCATGTACGTCTCTTACGCCGTCGCCTAACAGAACGAAAGTTTTTCCGTTAAAGTCTGCGCCATCTGCCAATCCCTTAACGTATTTATCTATCGTCTCTGCTTCTGATGAAAACTCATCTTCAAGCTGTTTTTTCAAATTATCCGGTGAATTCGAAAACTCACCCGTGGCGAAAATGAGCACCACCGCAATTACTGTAAGTATTGACAGCAACGTCACAAGTACCGTTGTTCTCTTAAATTTCATAATACGCACCAACCTTTCTTTAACGTCCGCTTTGCCTAAAGTAACCGATGCTAAGTAAGGTCTGTAGGTCCCCCTTTCCGCAAAAAATACGATAGTTTCGGCAAATTCCCTCTTCGCGACCTCATCAAGACGGGAAAGTACCCTCTCGTCACAGGCATATTCCATGTCTTTTGTAAACAGCGCATAGCACAGCCACACCGACGGATTGAACCAATGAATGCATAAAACTATAAGCATCAGCAGATTTGTAAGGTTGTCATGCCTTTCAATATGAGCGTACTCATGCTTCAACACGTATGCAAGCTGTTTCTCGCTGAGCTTTTCATAGTCCGCAGGCAAGACGACCCGTGGCGCAAATATACCGAACAACATAGCGTCACCGCGTCCGTTCAGCTTCACGTGACGTACACATTTTCCTGCGCGGGATGATTCTGCTATTTCGCGAACGCGGCAGTCTGTAACCGTCTCAGCTTTTCGCAAATGAATGTAATTTACCGTATATCCCGTAATAAGTAAGACAAGCAAAGCTGATGCTACCATGACGTAGACTATGCCTAAAATTCCGCAAAGGGTGAGCTTGTTTTTTTCGGGTATAGGCTTTACTTGGTTTAAGTCGTGCTTTACTACGTTAGATATACTCTGATCAGGCTCCGGTACATTCTGAACAACATCATCCGACACCCCTTTTTCAGGCACCGTATCTGTATTCGCAGGGGACTTTTCTTCGCCCCATTCCGCACTTACTCCGCCTACGTTCACTTCTGTACTTTCAAAATCGGGTATAAGATTGTAAATGCTGGTCGGAAGCGGAATACTTACGGGAACAAGCAGTTTTGCCAATACTATGAGCCACAGCACGAATACCATGCTTTTGCTGAATATCCGCCGTCCTGCAAATCTTATCAGCACGACCGTAAGGATGAGTACCGCGCCAGACGTGCTCATTCCAATTACGGCATTTAAAATACTTTCAAACATAGTTATACCTCAAAGCAGTCAGGACTGCTCGCTTTCTTCAATGATCCGCTTAAGCTCATCAATATCCTCTGCGGTAAGCTTCTTTTCTCTCAAAAAAGCTCTCGCAAAAAGGCTGAGCGAGCCGTCGTAAAACTTTTCCACAACGCTGACGCTTTCCGCAAGGCCTACGTTCTCCTTAGTCACAAGGGGAACACACACGAATCCCGGCTCCCGCCTTTCGATAAGCTTTTTGTCAATAAGTCTCGAAAGCATGGTGTACACCGTGTTTTTCTTCCATCCCGTCTGCTTTCCCGCCGCCTCGGCAATATCTACGGCTTTCACCTCTCCGCCGTTCCAGATAATGTTCATAAGCGTTATCTCAGCATCAGTTAACTTATATTCCATAATGTCCTCCGTTTATCGAAAATTATTCTACATTTGTAGTACAGTTTCATTCTACAACTTTAGAATGTATTTGTCAATACCCTTCACTCATTTTCGTATACCTGCACAATTCAGTCCCGTCAGCTTTGTCAACTTCGCTAAAACGCAAAAAC
>JAZUBZ010000090.1:0-3559 GCA_045638805.1 Eubacteriales bacterium | reverse complement strand
GTAGGGGTCGACGTCCTCGACGACCCGCCTACAGACATAACACCTCGCTGTGAATGTCGTTTCGTTCACGGGTCGTCGAGGACGTCGACCCCTACAATGAAATATTTACATCCCACCCATAAACCCGAATTTGAAATACTACTGATAAAAATGAGCTGTCTCGATAAGACAGCTCATTTTTTAATTCTTTTCAATTGTTATATCAATATCTCCGGTGTCTGTGTTTATCTCACAGGTGCCGCCCGACGTGGTTTTCGGAACGTTTACGCCTCCCGTATCGGTCTTTGTTATAAACACCTTATCGGAAAGAATGCTTCCGAGAACGTCACCCGTATCAGTTTTGATAAATATTTCAGCACCGTCACAGCCCGAAAGCTTTACGTCACCGGTGCTTCTCTCAACGGAAAGCTTTTCCTTTGCAATAACGCTTTCCAGTTTAATATCTCCCGTGTCTCCGCCGGATTTTATGCTTTTGCACTGAATATCCGTAAGGACAACCTTACCTGTGGACACTCCCACAGATACGTCTCCCTCGCATATAACTCCCGCGGCTGTTATCTTGCCTGTGGAAACCTTAAGATCAAGGGATGCTGCTGAGATATTCTCAACGCAAATATCTCCCGTGGTTGCTTTTATTTTTATCTTTTCCGAGGCGGAGGCATAATTTGTCACCTTGCCTGTGGTTTGTGAAATATCAATGCTTTTGAACTTGAAGTCAGCGGGGATCTCAACGTTGCCCGTGCTTGACTTGACTGAAAGATCACCGTATTCACCCTTTGGAATATATACTGTTATCTTCGGCACGTCGATATTGATGCCTATGTATTCATACCATTTTCGTGTGTCGACAATCTCAATTACAAGAGTTCCATCCTTTACCGAAACCGAATGTGTACTTTTCTCAGGCTCGTAGCAGGAGACCGTGGTATCAGAGCTGTCGGAGGGCACAATATTGATATCTGCAGTATTTGCTGTGATTGATATATGCCGGTAATCTTCCCGAATCTCATAATCGTTATTTTCCATCTTAGAGGTTGATAATTTCGTAAAATCCCAGTTTAGCATTGACATAGCACCTCCAAAAATCACACATCCCAAAAGCACAAGGGCGGCCGCTGTAATAAGCCAAATTTTTGTTTTCATTATGCTTTCTCCTTCCCTCAAAAGCAATTCTTTATAAAAATTGCCGTTTTCTTTGTAAGGATCATAATACATCGTATCACGCGGTATTGCTTTTTGTCAAGATAATAAAGAAAAAACCCGAGTATTCCTCAGGTTTTATTATCTCTCATCATACACAACACTGCACATATCCTTTTCATGACAGACGGGACATTTTAAGTGTGCTGCGTTATAGGTGTATACAGACTCGGTTTTAAATATCATCTGATACCATTTTGCCTTAAACCTTGCCGAACAATTGGGACAGGCAAAGGTCTTATTATATGCCTCCCCGTGGAAAAGCTTTATCTTTAAGCATAGCTTTATAATTCCAAAAAGCACTCCGGAGGCTATTGCTATCATAAGGCTTGTCATAATTTCACCTCTGCATCAAATTTCTTTTACACCTATATTTTAACACATCGGACAAGGTTTGTCTTTACACAAAAAACAAAAAATGTTGCTACAATATTTTACCAAAATTTTATTTTGTTCATTAAATATTCATATTTATCGTCTATACTGTTATAGATAATGATTATAATTCAAAGGAGATAAATTAATGGCTATTCTTAATAAGCTTGCAAACCCCATTGGCGTTAAGGGTCCCGTTCTTACAATCGTTATGGACGGCGTTGGTATCGCAAAGGACTGCGCAGGTAATGCAGTTTGCCGCGCATACACTCCCACACTTGATTCTATCATGGCTAAGTACCCCATGGTTTCTCTCAAGGCTCACGGTACAGCTGTAGGTCTTCCCTCCGACGACGACATGGGTAACTCTGAGGTTGGTCACAACGCTCTCGGCTCCGGTCAGGTTTTCGCTCAGGGCGCAAAGCTCGTTTCCAACTCCATCGAGTCCGGTAAGCTCTTCGCTTCCGACGCTTGGAAGGCTGAGATCGACAACGTTAAGGCTAACAATTCTACACTTCACTTCCTCGGTCTTTTCTCCGACGGTAACGTTCACTCTCACATCGACCACTTAAAGGCTCTTATCGCTCACGCAAAGGAAGACGGCATTTCCCGTGTTCGCGTTCACATCCTTCTTGACGGACGTGACGTTGGTGAGACAAGCGCGCTTGACTACGTTCTTCCCTTCGAGGAATATATTGCATCTCTCAGAGATGACAGCTTCGATATCATGATCGCTTCCGGCGGCGGCAGAATGGTTATTACAATGGACCGTTATGAGGCTAACTGGGCTATGGTTGAAAAGGGCTGGCAGACTCACGTTCTCGGCGAGGGCAGACAGTTCGCATCCGCCGAGGAGGCTACCGAGACATACCGCGCTGAAACTAAGGCTATCGACCAGGATCTCCCCCCCTTCGTTATCGCAAAGGACGGCGAGCCTGTTGGTACTATCAATGACGGCGACAGCGTTATCTTCTTCAACTTCCGCGGCGACCGCTCCATCGAGATCTCCAAGACCTTCGAGGCAGGCGCAGACTTCGACAAGTTCGACAGAAAGAGAGTTCCCAACGTTGCTTTTGCAGGTATGCTTGAGTACGACGGCGACCTCCACATTCCTTCCCGCTACCTCGTTTCTCCCCCTGAGATCACAAACACAATGGGCGAGTACCTTGCAGACACAGGGGTCGCTCAGTATGCGATCTCCGAGACACAGAAGTACGGCCACGTAACATACTTCTGGAACGGTAACAAGTCCGGTAAGTTCTCCGAGGAGCTTGAGACATACGTTGAGATCCTCTCCGACGTTGTTCCCTTCGAGCAGAGACCCTGGATGAAGTGCGCTGAGATCACAGACGAGCTTATCGAGGCACTCAAGAGCGGCAAGTATCCCGCAATGAGAGTTAACTTCCCCAACGGCGACATGGTAGGCCACACAGGTAATATCCAGGCTACTATCTGCTCTATGGAAGCACTTGACCTTCAGCTTGCAAGAATCCTCAAGGTTATCGACGAGCTCGAGGGCGTAGCTCTTATCACAGCTGACCACGGTAACGCAGATGAGATGTACGAGACAGACAAGAAGGGCGATCCTAAGGTTGGCAAGGACGGCTCCTACAAGGCAAAGACAAGCCATACTCTCAACCCCGTTCCCTTCATCATCTACGATAACTTCTATCAGGATAAGTACACAGTAAAGGCAGACGACGGCCGCTTCGGTCTTTCCAACGTAGCTGCTACTGCAGTTAACTTCCTCGGCTACGAGGCTCCCGATATGTGGGATGAATCCGTTATCAATGCATAATCAATAATCCAAAAGGCAGTCGCAATGCGACTGCCTTCTTTTTGTTTATTATTTATTATTTATTATTTATTCTTTATTCTTTAACGAACAGTTCGCTAAATCGGAGATTGAAGGAGAGACACTATGTGGGGGACTTTTTGCAAAAAGCCCCCCACACCCCCAAAAAACCTCAAAAAGGGAAAGAAA
>JAZUBZ010000089.1:0-12041 GCA_045638805.1 Eubacteriales bacterium | reverse complement strand
CATAATAACCTCCATACACGGCAATAATTAGTGCACATAAACCTACTTATCCAACACAATATTATACTTATAATATATCAAACATTCACATATAATATGTAATATCTTTTAATACTTGACGAATGGGATAAGAGAAAGCCATAACTTACGCCGTTTATTTAACCAATACCGACGCTCAGAACCTCTGTTACGGCTGATCTCATTGTTTATGTATTTTAACTCTCTTGAAAAATCATTAAAAAATCGAACAATACTGGCTATAACCAATAATAAAATAAACAACCCTACAATTATTGCTAATAATGTAAATCCAAAATCAGTGTCCATAGCTACCCTTTTCTAAAAATTAATTAATACTAATAGATTTGAACTGTCTTTATTTTCGCTGAGTTATTTACTCTGCGAAAATAGTATATCACATTCGGTTATATACCCATGTATCAGAGCTGTTAACCATCGGTCAATATCCTAATGCAGTTAATTTATTCATATTATCTCTTTTTAACTCCAACGATGAATGAACATATCTTTCAATCGTTATTTTAGGACTTGAATGTCCCAGTATTTCACTTAGTGATTTTATTTCAAAATCCACCTCAACACAACGAGTAGCAAAAGTATGACGTAAAGTATGGAAATGGACGTTCTCAATCCCGCATTCTTCTGTATAGCGTTTAAATTTATTCTGCATTGTCCGAGGTTCAATATAGTTTTCTGAACTACCTGTCAACACAAATGCATTTGGATCTTCACATTTATAAGTTTCACATAAATTCACAGTAAAATCTGTCATAGGAATTACTCTTACGGACGTTTCACTTTTCGGTTCATCGATTAAAATTTTTGTATGTCCAAATGTGTCAGCAAGTCTTTGCATAGTTGTATTTACCGTTATTGTCTTATCGGTAAGGGAAATATTTTCCCACCGTAAAGCGCATATTTCGCCGATCCTCATACCTGACATTAATGTTAAAAGTACTCCGAATTTACATTTATCAGTATCTGTTAATAAATATGAAACAAAACGCTTTTGTTCGCTTTGGGACAAAATACGCATTTTTTTCTTAGGAACTTTAGGGTAGATAATTTCAATGTCTTTTAGTTTACCGCATGATAATTTCACTGAATACGAGTAGATTGTTTTTAGTAAAATCAAAATATCTTTTACAGTTTTTGGTGACAGCTTTTCCACTGTAAGTAATCTGTCAGAAAATTCCCCGACTGTTACCGCACCTATATTCCAAACTTCATAGTTTCCCAGCAGTGGTTTGATGTGCTTATTTATCATACCAACGTATTTAACGTATGTTGACTCTTTTAGTCCCGATTTATTAATTTTTAACCACTCGTCACACAACGTATGAAATAATGTTTCACAGATTCTATCATATTTATCAATCTGTATTTTATGGTGTACTTTGTGTTTTGTCATATTACAATCCTCCTAAATGTATTTATGTACTGTTTTAAAATACCAAAGAGAATTATACAGCAGTATAAAAACATGAAATTAATTATATTATGTTGACATATATAACCGAATGTGATATACTATTTTCGCAGAGTAAATAACTCTGCGAAAATAAAGACATGGAAACATGACAGCATTAATCAAGATATTATCAGAACTGATGCCTGTATATAATTATCAAAAAAACAGCAAGCTTACATGCCGAATCATTCGGTACAAAGCTTGCTGTTTTGTATTAAGAATTATGCAAAACAAAAAACGCCCGTGTTTCCACGAGCGTTTTTTATAGACAAGTTTAAATTACTTGATCTCAACAGTTGCACCAGCAGCTTCGAGCTTAGCCTTGAGAGCCTCAGCGTCTTCCTTGCTTGCGCCTTCCTTAAGAGTCTTAGGAGCGCCTTCAACCATCTCCTTAGCTTCCTTAAGGCCGAGACCGGTGATCTCACGAACAACCTTGATAACGTCGAGCTTCTTAGCGCCGAAGCTTGCGAGAACTACGTCAAACTCAGTCTTCTCTTCTGCTGCGGGAGCTGCTGCAGCTGCTACGCCAGCTACTGCTACGGGAGTAGCGGATACGCCGAACTCCTCTTCGATTGGCTTTACGAGGTCAGAAAGTTCAAGAATTGTAAGACCCTTGATAAGGTCAAGAATCTGTGTTGTCTTTTCAGATGCCATTTTAATTATCCTCCGAATTTAAAATTTAAATAATTTAATAATTTTTTGTGCCGTCATGCGGCTATGTGGGGGTGATTACTCTGCTGCTTCAGCAGGTGCTGCTTCTTCAGCAGCGGGAGCCTCTCCGCTCTTGTCAACAACAGCCTGAAGGCCAACTGCAAGACCACGAAGGGGACCGGTGATGCTTCCGAGAAGTCTGCCAAGAAGAACTTCCTTGGGCGGAATGTCAGCGAGCTCTTCAACTGTCTTCACGTCAACGACTGCGCCGTCGATGAAGCCTGCGCGAAGCTCGAATGTCTCGATCTTTTCAGCATACTTCTTAAGGATCTTTGCAGGAGCGATCGGATCATCGTAGCTTACCGCGATAGCGTTCATGCCTTCGAGGTACTGCTTCATGTCACCGTAGCCAACCTTGTCGCACGCAAAACCGATGAGAGTGTTCTTAACTACAGAGTACTCTACGCCAGCCTCACGAAGCTCTTTACGCATCTGTGTGTCTTCATCAACAGTGATACCCTGATACTTAACGAGAACACCGGATACAGCGCGGTCAAACTTTTCAGCGAGACCGTCAACAAGGGCTTTTTTCTGCTCCAGAATCTTTTCGCTTGCCATTTTATTCTCCTCCTTTGATTTATTCAGACAGAGAAAACAAAAAAGTCTTCTTCGTGCTAAACGCCGAAAAAGACCTTGTGAAATTCATAATAAAAATATCACGTTTCTCCTCGGCAGGAAAGCTAATGCTTTTACTGTAACCTGCTGTCTGCGGTTCAACAACAGTAGGAGTATACCATATTTGACGGGGATTGTCAATAGGTTTTCGAAATATTTTTAAATTATTTTGTATTTTTTCCTTTGATTTTGTCCCAGTACACCTTCGCCGCCTGCTCAGTTTTATTGTCTCCGAACTGATAGTACACCCTTCCCTTTACGTCATCGGGTAAATACTGCTGGCTGACGTATCTGTCCGGATAATCGTGGGGATATTTATAGCCCTTAAATGCAGGACTTCTGAGATGCGTGGGTACCGTTATGCCAAGTCCAGCTTTAACATCCTCCGCCGCAGCGTTAATCGCAGCATACGCAGTATTTGATTTAGGAGAGGTGGCAAGCATTACCGCCGCATTTGCAAGGGGGATACGCGCTTCGGGCAGACCAAGCTCCTTGGCACTTTCCACGCAGGCTCTCGTGATAACTGCCGCCATGGGATATGCGGCACCTATATCCTCACTTGCTATGACCATAAGGCGTCTGCATGGTGAGATAAGGTCTCCGCCCTCAAGAAGTCTGGCAAGATAAAATACAGCCGCGTCCGGATCTGATCCGCGTATCGACTTTTGCAGACATGAAAGAAGGTCATAATGGGTATCTCCGTCGCGGTCAAAACTTCCGAGAGAAACGTCGGGAAGGAGAGACGCCACGTCTTCTTTGGTAATAATCTCGCTGTCTACACAGCTCAGAGCAAGCTCAAGAGTATTTACGGAACGTCTTACATCACCCGCGGATACTTTTGAAATATATTTGATCGCTTCCGGGGTGAACCTCTCGCTCTGCCCCATTTTTTCCGCAACGGCGAGAAGTCTTTTTTCAATCTCCGACGGGGTTACTTTTTTAAATTCAAATACCGCACATCTTGACAGAAGCGCGTCGTATATATAGTAGTAGGGGTTTTCCGTTGTAGACGCGATAAGAGTGATGCTACCGTCCTCAATATACTGAAGCAGAGACTGCTGCTGCTTTTTATTGAAGTACTGTATCTCATCAAGGTAAAGCAAAACTCCCGCAGAGCCTGCGATGCTGTCAGCTGCAGCCGCAACCTCCCTTACGTCGGAAAGGGATGCTGTGGTTGCGTTCAGCTTATATAGCTCCTTACCTGAGCTTTCCGCAAGGATCGTCGCTGCCGTAGTCTTACCCGTACCAGGAGGGCCGAAGAATATTACGGAGGAAAGCTTTCCCGATTCAGACATCTTTCTGAGTATTCCGTTTTTACCTACAAGCCGTTCCTGACCTGCCATTTCATCGAAGGAAGCAGGTCTCAGTCTGTCAGCCGCAGGTGAATATTTCATTTCATTCATATAACTTACCCCGTAAATATATAATAAGTACAGTATATATCGGACCAAATCGAGGAGACTCGGATGAAAACTCTGACACACAAGCTATGCACAGCAAAATGTAAGCTTGCTCTGCCGTATTTTGAAGCAGAGTCCAAAGAAGAAGCGGATTCCGTAAAGCTTATGAACAGCTTCACAGAGCAGCTTGAAAAAAAGATAATAAGCTATGCAGGAACGTCCGCTGTCCGTTCCTACGTATCGGATTTTTCAGTTGACAGCGAAAACATCCCCACCAGCATCAGCATCCGTCTAAGCGCACGGATATTGACTTCGTCGGGACAGATAAAGCCTTACAAGAGAGAGATAGTATGCCGTTGGAAAGGAACACATCTTATATCTGTCAACTTAATTTGATATAATATACATACAATTTTACTTTATTTCACCTTCTCTTGTCAATAGAACGAAGAAAATTCTGTTAAAACAATAATTTTCCCATAATTATTGTCATTTGCTATTGCAATTTTCAACAAATAGTGCTATAATACTGAATTATAAATATACAAACTGCACATACACGTATATTTCAAACAGTAAAAGGACGTTTGCTGTTTGTTACAATTTAACTTTCACCTGGAGGACAAAATTAAAATGGAAAAATTCATTGTAATTTTAACCTTTGCCGGCGCACTTTTAGCTTTACTGTTCGCCGCATTCACAGCCCGTAAGGTAATGGGCTTCTCAGAAGGAAATGACAAAATGAAGAAGATATCGCTGTCCATCCGTCAGGGTGCGAACGCATATCTCAAGAGACAGTACATGGTCGTTCTTGTTTTCTTCGGCGTCATGTTCGCTATCCTTTCAGTAATGGCGATCTTCAATCTGCTCACTCCCTTCGTTCCCTTCGCCTTCATCACAGGCGGATTCTTCTCAGCCCTCTCGGGATTTATCGGGATGAAGATAGCAACTCTTGCAAATGCAAGAACTGCTAACGCTTGTCAGGAAGGACTTAACCGCGGACTGAGAGTTGCCTTCTCAGCGGGAAGCGTTATGGGCTTCACAGTTGTTGGTCTCGGTCTTCTTGACATCTCCATCTGGTTCTTCCTGCTCAAGTTCGTGTTCAAGCTCACCGAAGCAGATATCACGGGCGCAATGCTTACCTTCGGTATGGGCGCGTCTTCCATGGCGCTCTTCGCAAGAGTGGGCGGTGGTATCTTCACCAAGGCCGCTGACGTAGGTGCTGACCTTGTTGGTAAGGTAGAGGCGGGAATTCCCGAAGACGACCCCAGAAACCCCGCGGTTATCGCAGACAACGTTGGTGACAACGTTGGTGACGTTGCAGGTATGGGTGCCGACCTTTACGAATCATACGTTGGTTCAATCATTTCTGCGTGTGCACTCGGTGTTACCGCTCTCGGCGGTATTCGTGCAATGGCTCTTCCCCTTCTCATCGCCGCTATCGGTGTTCTTTGTTCAATCATCGGTACCTTCTTTGTAAGAACAAAGGAAGGTGCAAGTCAGAAACAGCTTCTCGGCGCACTTTCAAGAGGCACTAACCTTTCAGCTATTCTTATTGCAGTATCCGCTCTTCCCCTCGTTTACTACGTTCTCGGACGTGAGCACTGGACTGTTTATTTCGCGATCCTTGCAGGCCTTATCTCCGGTGTGCTTATCGGACAGGCTACCGAGCATTACACATCCGATAGTTACAGACCTACACGCCACCTTGCAGAAACTTCTGAAACCGGTACAGCTACTATCATCATTAACGGTCTGTCCGTTGGTATGCTTTCCACGCTCGTCCCCATTATCGTAGTTGCAGTTTGCGTTCTGGTGTCATACTACGTTTCCGGTGGCGCTGAAAGTCCCGCAATGGGTCTTTACGGTATAGCACTTGCCGCTGTAGGTATGCTCTCTACTCTCGGTATCACACTTGCTACAGACGCTTACGGCCCCGTTGCCGACAACGCAGGCGGTATCGCTGAAATGGCAGGTCTTGACAAGAGCGTACGCGAAAGAACAGATGCTCTCGACTCACTCGGAAACACAACAGCCGCTACGGGTAAGGGATTTGCTATCGGCTCCGCCGCTCTCACAGCACTTGCACTTATGGTTTCCTACATAGACAAGGTAAAGACCATCGAAGGCGGTGCTGAAAAGATCGCTGACCTTGCAATCACCAATCCCCAGGTACTTATCGGTCTCTTCGTAGGTGCATGTCTCCCCTTCGTATTCGCGGCTCTCACAATGAATTCCGTTGGACGCGCGGCACAGAGCGTTGTTATCGAGGTTCGACGTCAGTTTAAGGAGATCGTAGGTCTTATGGAAGGTAAAGCTGATGCAGACTACGCAAGCTGTGTTGACCTTTGCACAAAGTCAAGTCTCCGCGAAATGGTTCTCCCCACAGTTGTTGCAGTTGCAGTTCCGATCATCGTCGGTATGGTCCTCGGTTGTCCCGGTGTTGTAGGTATGCTTGCAGGTGCTACCGCTTCAGGTTTCCTCATGGCTGTATTCATGTCTAACTCCGGTGGTGCTTGGGACAACGCCAAGAAGTACATCGAAGGCGGTGTATACGGCGGTAAGGGTTCTATGAACCACAAAGCTGCCGTTGTTGGCGACACCGTAGGTGACCCCTTCAAGGACACCTCAGGTCCCGCAATCAACATCCTCATCAAGCTTCTTTCCATGGTATCAATCGTATTCGCGGCTATCGTGGTAAATTTCTCACTTCTTTAATAAAATCAGCAAGCGGTGCCTCCTTTTTTCGGAGGTACCGCTTGTTCTTTGTATTGACAAGTGAACATAAACATGTTAATATATACTTGTTGAAGTATCAACGTCGCATCATTGATATAAACTACATAATTATGAGGTAAAAATATATGAAAAGATATGCTATTTACGGTGCAGGCTCTCTCGGAACGGTACTCGGTGCGTTCATCACAAAGAACGGCGGCAAAATTGACCTTATCAACAGAAACCGCGCACATATCGATGCACTTCGCGAAAATGGCGCCACAATATGCGGTACCGTTGAAATGACCGTGCCTGTCCACGCAATCCGTCCCGATGAAATGGAAGGAAAATACGACGTTATCATTCTCCTTACCAAGCAGCTTCAAAATAGGGAGACAGTAACTTTTTTAAAGGATTATCTTGAGGACGACGGTATTATCGTAACTTTGCAAAACGGTCTGCCCGAACCTCTCATTGCTGAGATCGTTGGAAGTAACCGTACGATGGGCTGCGTAGTTGAATGGGGTGCCGCACTTTCAGTTCCCGGTGTTTGCACTCTCACAAGTGACGTAGCGGGACTTTCCTTCCACATGGGTAAGATGGATGGAATATCAGACGAAAGGTTTAACGAGGTGCGTGAGCTTCTCGAGCTGATGTGCCCCGTACACGTTGAAGAAAACCTTATCGGTGCACGATGGTCAAAGCTTCTTATAAATGCCACCTATTCCGGTCTCGGCACCGTTATCGGAGGTGTATTCGGAGACGTTACCGAAAACAAGGAGTCACGCAGAGTTGCGGTCAGCTGCATGAAGGAATGTATCGACGTAGGTCACGCGGCAGGTGTCAAGTTTGCTCCCGTTCAGGGAAAGGATATCACAAAGCTCTTCTACTATAAAAACGCGCTGAAACGTGCATTCGCAACGCTTCTCGTTCCCATCGCAATGAAGAAGCACCGTGCCATCGAGCCCTCCATGCTTCAGGATCTGAAGCACGGTAAGACCTGTGAGGTTGATGCCATCAACGGTATCGTATGCGACTGGGGCAAAAAGTGCGGAGTATCCACACCTATCAACGATAAGATCCGCGATATCATCAAGCGCATTGAATCGGGTGAGATCAAGGCAACCTACGAAAACATCCGTGAGTTTGACGACATCATCTAATTAAAAAAGCAAAAGGACAAAGCTTTCGTAAAAGATCGGCTTTGTCCTTTATTTGTTAGTCGTTGGTTACGTTTCCGTTTCCGCGAATGTCTATTTTCTCTCCAAGATACGTAGGCTTCGGCTTTACAATACCCGTGAGAAAATCCTTGTTTCTCGCAAGTATCTCGCGCATTTCTCTGAGTGTCTGTCCGGGATAATCGTATCCGTCAGCGGCAACGCCGTAGGCTTCAAGACCAAGTCTTTCCGCTATGTATAGCGCGCGGTACAGGTGATATTCCTGTGTTACGATTATTACCCTCTCACAGCCGAATATTTCTTTTGCTCGGTATACAGTTTCATAGGTGGAAAATCCCGCGTGGTCCATAAAGACGTCACTGCTCGGCACGTCTCTGTCGACAGCGTACTGCTTCATTGCATTTACTTCGTCATATTCTTCTCTGCCGTGGTCTCCGCTCATAAGTATTTTGGGAGAAGCACCACCGTTGTAAAGCATCAGCGCATGGTCAAGACGGTCTCTCAGCATATCGCTTGGGGACTTATCCGACCTAACCTGACAACCGAGGACGATAATACAGTCAACGTCTTTCATCTCACACGCCTCTTCTTCGGATACAATATATCCACCGCCTACGTGCTTGACGTATGCATTGATACCGAATACCGCCGATGCGCCGAGCAGACCCAAAGCCACGAGTACCGCCAGCACGGTTATAATTAATTTCTTTCTTTTGAACATACAAGTCTCCTTTACTTAAAGAATCGCTTTTTATGCTTTTTCAAAAATCCCTTAAGCTGTGTTTTATGGTGACACAGCTTTTCTTCACAGTTCTTACAGTTAAGACAAGCATTTGTCTCAGTAGAAAAACGTTCGGGATGCCTGCGATATGCGACCTCCCATCTGATCAGCAGAAGGAGTGCGCATCCCAGAAGGCTGTAGGTGTAGAATCTTGGTATAAAAATGAGGGGAGTGAACATCATCGCGAAGTCCCAGTTGTATATTCTGCAGGTGGTACAGCATCTGTTTTTCATTATCCACGTTTGGAACGGGCAGAAAAACAGAATACATATAAGGTCGCACACAGAATAGAAAAGGCATATAAGAAGCAGTATACCGTTGTCGATCACGTCAAAACATCTGAGAAGACCTATCACTCCGTTAAGAGCGATCCATACAGCGGCAGTCAAAGCTGTAATATACCACGGCTGATTTACAGGTGTCTTCCCTTCCTCTATGGGACGGTAGTTTTTTGAAAACTGCTTCTGGCATCCCATACTTTCAATGCTTGACGGAAAAAATCTGCACATCATCTCAAATATGAATATCACCCACACCGCAAGGGGGAGGGGACGGAAGCTTCTCAATACCGCAGTCTTGTCCATCACGTATGCGCCGAGGACAAGGAGAAACAAAAGAGATCTTATCGTCAGCTTCACATAATGGAATGCATATATCTTTGATACTCGTTTGCTATGTTTAGTTTTTTGCATCCTTCTCTCCTTTCAAAGCAGTATATTTATTTTTCGCAAGGACCATAAGCTCACGCTCTCCTTCCGCGTCTGCGGAATACGGATATTTTTTCATAACATTTATAAACTGCGCCATCAAACGCTCAGCCATGACAACGTCGTTCATACAAAAGAGAGCGTATGTGTATTCTGTACGGATAACGGCAGGAAAATTCTTCATCTGCTTCATTATCCCGTTCTGCTCTTTTGTGCGCATAGTATCTATCACGTCACGCTTAGTACCGTTTACCATCTCGCAATACATTTTGTTACATACAAGCAATGCACGATGCAAGCCGCTTATACCTGCGGAGTTTTCCGTAACGTAGTCAATAGCTTCAAGTGCATCGTCAAAGCGTTTTTCATCCATGTACCTGTCAATCGTTGTAGCTGCCAAAACTGCAGACAGAGGGGAGTTCATTTCATCTTCACCGGGAAGTGTGAACCACTCCTTGGGCATTTCTGACACTCTTACCCCCTGTGACAACATACCCGTCATTTCAAGCTGTATTGCAAAGGCACGTCTTGCACTCTTATTCTTTATCATAGACTTAATATTATATCCATCGTTAACGTTAACTCCGTTGTTAAGCGGAATTCCGTTTGTAAGCGCAAAAACTATTCCCATTACAGCAAGACAAGGGAAGACAACGTTAAACAGAGGCGGCAGAGGAACTAAAAAATACAGCAGGATAAAAATTACTGAGAAAAACAGATTAGACAGTACACCTCCAAGGTTGTACAGTAAAAACGGGATATCCCGGTATTCCACGTTATTCGGCGGGAGCATGATACACTGCCCCGCAGTCCCTGCAACACTGAGTCTCTTAAAACGAAGCTTTCCATCAATCTTGACGAGCATGAAACTGTAAATACGGAAGAACAAAAATCTGTAACCTGAAATAAGTCCACATACCATATGCCCAAGTTCATGAAGAATTACGTGTATCGCCATCGAAGCATATACCGATATAAAGAAAACAAACAAAGACAGCACAGCCCCGCCTTCATTAGGGATATATATAAATGAGCCTATAAATCCTCCTGCCACAATGTAAAGCAAAATACTGAAAACTGTTACAAACGTGCCTCTATTCTTATTTTTCTTTTTCTTCATGCGAATCTCCTGTCACCAAACAAACGGAATAAGTCTATATCTTACTTTCTTCTTGTATTCCTCGTAACCCTCAAGCTCACGGGTGAGCAATTTTTCCTCGTTTATTATACGGAGGATTATGATCACGGGATAGTGAAGGAATATCACGAAGGAATAAATCGAGCCAAGGATGAGGGGGATGGTCATAAACATCACTACCGTTACCGCGTACATTGGATGTCTCACGATGCCGTAAAGTCCCGTGTCCACCACCCGTTGTCCCTCTTCCACCTTGACGGTACGGGATAAATACTCGTTTTCGCGCATAACCTCCGCATACAGAACGTACGACAGCAGAAACAAAGCGACCGCTATTACTACAACAGGAGTAGGAACACTCGAAAGTGAGAAGCGATAGTCAAGCCCCGCCATGATAAATCCTGCAAGAAATCCAAGTGCAGAGAGAGTAACTATTCCCTTTTGAGACTTGTCCTTTTCTTTACTATCAAGCCGTTTTTCGAGAAGCTTCGGAGACTTTATAAACAACACAATGCCAAGGATCAAGATGGGAATAAACAGCACAGCGCAGAAAAGAAGCCCTCCGCTGTAATTCAGTGTTCCTGCGGGAAGGAAAATGAGAAGTCCAACGATAACAACTCCCGCTATAAATTTTGTAAGTGCGTTAATGAAAAGCTTCATGGCGCCCTCCAAGTCCAGTATTATCAGCTTAATTTTAACACAAATTTGTTACCATTTCCACCAAACTATGATAAAATATTACTTTTTATCATAGTTGTGTTTTTAACAGGTACAGCAACAATTATTGAGCATGGCGTTATTCAGCTTGACTTTTTATTGAATTTGTTATATAATTCACTTAGGTAAATAGCGGAGACAGATAAAAATACCGCAAATCAAGAAAGAACGGTGAAAAAATGAAACTCAGAAATTTAATTATCACGTCAGCTCTTGTAATATGCATGGTGTTGACATGCGCCGTATTTGCTTCTGCAAGTACGAAGTTTAACGACGTAAACGGTGACGAGTGGTACGCGTCCGCTGTGCTTAAAGCAAACGAGCTTGGCATTATGAACGGTACATCCGACACTATCTTCGCGCCTCTGAAGAATCTCAGCCGCGCTGAGTACGTTGCTATCCTCTTCCGTCTTTCAGGCGGTGAGGAAAACATGGAATTCTCCTTCACAGACGTACCTGCCGACGTATGGTATAAGAAGTACGTAGGCTGGGCTGAGAGCGCAGGTGTTATCACAGGTTACGGTAACGCTGAGACCTTCGCCGGAAACGAGCTTATCACCCGCGAGCAGCTTATGCTTATGACC
>JAZUBZ010000088.1:0-14366 GCA_045638805.1 Eubacteriales bacterium | reverse complement strand
TCACCCGCCATTCTGTAAAGCACGGTTACGCTCATGGCACGGGAAAGTGTTGTGGTCGGTTCGAAACGTGTGTCGGACGTACCTTTCATTATTCCGTTTGAAACTACGAAATTTACGTCTCCGTAGAACCAGTCTGTTTCTTTAACGTCAGCGAAAGTTTTGCTGTCTTCTGCGCCGGTTACATAAATCAGCGGAAAAACTGACATAAGAAGTACCGTCGACAGTATGAGTGATAAGACTTTCTTAATTTTCATGGTCTTCTCCGTTTTTAAAATTGTAATATTAAATTACTGTTCACCGTATGCTTTTACTTGTTGCATATCGATCATTTCTCCGACAGCAGCTTTAAGTTTATTTAGAAATTCATTCTTTTCTTCATCGGTCTCACCGGGCACTTTTTCCCAAGTAAGATCGCCGTTGTTCTGCTCTGTGGGTTCAAGGTCGAAAATCAGACAATAATTAGTGAGTGCGATGCAGTAGCCCATAAGTTCTGTGGGATGGAGCATATCGGGATACATATGTTCAAGGATTCCAAGACCAAGCTCAGGTTCAAACGCCGCCATATCCGCCGCGAATATGTGATTAAGGTCATATCGCTCGGCGTATATCTTCTGTATCTGAAGCATAGCATTATTATCGTTTGCAACGTAGTTACCGTTCCAATCGAGATATTCATCGTACTTCATGGGACCTAAACACATACCTGCCGAGAAGGAAAAGTAGATTTTGTTGCGGCCTAAGATATCTTTTATATCTCCGACGATGTCACCACTTTTTCCTAAAGAAGCACCAACGTAGTTTGTCTCGTCGCGAAGTTTCTGCAACTCTTCGTCAACACCTATCGGAGGAAATCCGCCGCCGAACTCCTGCAGGATAACTATCTCAGCTTCTTCTACGGTATTGACATATGGGGACATGGCATTGGTCTTGAACCACTCGTAGTGATCGGTGAGCCACGTTCCCCCATCTGAATAGTCGTACACCTTGATATTTTTACCCTCAGCCAGTGCTTCGAAATGGTCACGCGTACGTCCCGACTGTGTGATACTGTTACCGATAAACACAACGTCGAGATATTCGTCGGGATCGAGCACGGTTGCCTTCGCAATGAATCTGTTTATCATCGCGGCGGCTTCTGCACGGGTCATTTCAGCATAATACACGAATCTGTCACCGGGAAGACCGTTAACAACGCCTGCGCGGTACATCAGCTGTTCCGAGAGTTTTGCGTACGAGGGGGTTAGCATTGAATCCCTGAGATTTCCATCTCTTATTTCTGGAAGCTCAAGCTCCATACAGTATGCAAATCTCGAAAGAATTGTAACAAATTCTGCTCTTGTGATATTATCATTCGGTGCGAACTGAGTTTCAGTCTTTCCCTTGACGATGCCAAGTTCGTGCGCCCACGCTACGGCTTCACTGTACCACGTGTCTGACGGTACGTCTGTGAAGCCTGTATTCTCCTCTGTGGGCGCAGCCTCGCCTGACATTCTGTGCAAAATCGTTACGCACATTGCACGGGAAAGTGTATCTGTGGGGGAGAAAGCAGACACCGACGTTCCCTTCATTATTCCTTTTGTTGCTATCTCCATAACGTCGGTGTAATACCAAGCATCCGGTTTTACATCAGTAAAACGACCTATATTATCTGCGTATGATACGACGCTCATCCCAAGGACGTTCATGAGCATTAGTGCAGACAAGACTAAAGAAATGTATTTTTTCATTTTCAAATTAAATCCTCCATAATAAAGTATCACTTTTGAATTTCAAGAATTTCTTTGACAACGACCTTAATATCTGACATTAACGCGTCCTTTTCAGCCTGTGTCTTACCGGGGATCATGTCATAGTCTAAGGCACCATTGTTCTGTTCGGTAGGGTCGAGATCAAACATCTCGCAGTACATAATAAGAGCGATACAGTAACCTCCGAGATCATTAGGATGAAGCCCGTCGGGAGCAAGATCCCTTCCGCTAAGTCCAAGTGCTGGCTCGAATGATGCTACATCTGACACGTACACATGCTTCAAGTCGTGTTTTTCTGCGAAAAGCTGCTTGATCTTCGCCATTACTACCGGGTCGTAATGCCTATCGCTTTCGTATTTCATGGGACCGAACATACTGAAAGAGTAATACTCCTTATCACGTCCAAAAAGATCCATCATACCGCCCACAGCATTAACTCCGCGGAATGACTCGCAAACCCACAGATTGTACATTTCCTCGTCTTCTCCGACGGTGGGATATGCGCCTGCGAATTCCTGGAAAACTACGTATTCTGCTTCTTGCACAATATTGATGTATGGACTCATGTATTCACTGTTTAGCCATTCGTAATGGAGCTTCAACAGCGCGTCGCCTTCAGTATATTCGTGAGCTTTTATATTTCTTTCCTTGCCGAGAGCCTCAAAATGCTCATCGGTACGGCCGGAACCGGTGATGCTGTTGCCTATGAAGACAACGTCAGTATATTTATCGGGATCGAGAGGCACGGTATTTTCATAAAACCTATGAATCATCGCTGCAGCTTCAGCGCGGGATATTGGCATAAAATAGACGAATTTATTTCCGGGCAGACCGTTGATGATCTCTGCCTGATAAAGAAGTCTTTCAGGTGTTTTCGCATATGTGGGAGTAAGCATGGAGTCAGCAAGACACCCTTCTCTTTTGATCGGAAGATCAAGCTCTGCGTAATATGCATACCGTGAGAGCAATACGGTAAACTCTGCACGGCTTATCTCATCGTTCGGTGCGAAAGATGTCTCGGTCTTACCCGTCGTAATGCCGCTTGCATACGCCCACGTTACGGCGTCCGTGTACCATTCGTCTATAGGTACATCGGAAAATGTGTGGTTAATGCCGTCCACAGACGGCTCGCCTGTCATGCGGTACAGTACAGTTACGCACATTGCGCGTGAAAGTGTTTCTGTGGGGGAGAAGGCAGACACCGACGTTCCCTTCATTATTCCTTTTGTTGCGATCTCAATGACGTCAGCATAGTACCACGCGTCTTCTTTGACGTCGGTGAAGCTGATAGTATTATCAGCAGACATGATAACAGCGGGGACACAGGTTATAAACATTACAGCCGCGAGGACTGCGGAAATTATTCTTTTAAACATAATCGTAACCTCTTGTTTGGTTGGTATTTGAAATGTGAACGGTATGTGTGAAGCCGTGGGGATGAGATGGGAGTGTTTACTCCTCATCCACCGCTATCGCGGTCCCCCTTCTCCCACAGGAGAAGGCTTATTAGACGGACGTTTGGGCACGTAGCCGTATAGAATTGCTTGGAGGTAGAAGTTTGCGGACCATCGAGAACGTCGGTCCATACTCCGGTAAGGGCGTTAATCCGTAGCCGTGGAGATTGTGTGGTAATGGGTGTTTTAACCCTCTCCGCCTCGTACCTCGGCACCTCTCCCGGGGGAGAGGCAATGTTTGTACGTTTGAGGTGGGTTTGGAGATTTTTTTGAGATCCTTCAGCATCACATTCGTGATTTCTCAGGATGACAAGACACACATTTACCACACGACCGCCATTGTCATTCTGATCGCCGACGTATCGCCGTTAGAGGATGACACTCGCGAATGAAAGTTAGCTACTACCTGTGTAGGGGCGATTCACGAATCGACCGAAAACGAATGATTTTCATATTCGTTACGGACGGGTCATTCGTGAATGACCCCTACAGATGTTTGAATGTTTGGTGTATCCGTACCGTTGTGTGAGATGTTTGTCAGATGTTTTACCGTTTCTTTAATCTCCGAATCCCTTGTGAAGCTTTTCGCGTCTGAGGAGAAGATACGTGAGCGTAAGCAAAATCACGCCGAGGGCAAAGAACAGTATTCTGTTATACTTCCAAGCGTTTTTCATGATCTCCATGCCTTCAACCTGCGCGGCATAAGCGTTGGGGACGGCGTCACCGAGTATATAGTCTGAGATAAAGGGATTTATTAAGCTCAAACGGATATCGGCAATACCTCTTTGGATGGATTCGGTGATACTTGAACATGAGTAATTCACGAACATACAGAGGAAGATCGGAGCGTAGCAGTTTCTCAAAAGAACACGGAAGAAACAGAACAACGCAAAGAAGAAAAATACTGTGACAAGCATTGACAGTGCAACGTATATCTTGAAGTTTTCGGGAACGTATATGGGTATTCTTGTTTTCATGTCTCCGTTGTACGGCTCATATTTAAACACGGCGAGCATTATGTACATGGGGATGAGGGAATAAAAGAATATGGGTACAGCTTTTGAGAAAAACAGCTTGGTTGTATTCATACCACATACAAGCGACAGCTCGATCTCATAATTGTTCGGCAGAATAAAGCAGCAGAAAATAATGAGAAGTGTGGGAACAGCAAGCTCTACGTTATCGGAAAAGCCTACCGATTGGACCGGTGCAATCAGAGGTCCGGGGTACCATACATACGAGGAAAAAAGGAGGAAGGCTGTAGTTATTAGCATCAGCCATATTGAATTTTTAAAAGAGCGTGTTAGCATATAAATTCTCCGTTCAGCAAAATGCTGTATATGAGCTTTCGTAAATTGAATTGATAATCGCGGAACCGATATGGTAATGAATGTATTTAAGGGAAGTCAATATTCTTCGACTGCGATCACAGCTTCAATCATTGTAACGTTATGCAAGTATTCGGGGATTACGTATTTATCTCTGTCTTCCCACAGATAATCTGTTGAAAATAACAACACCGATCCGCCGCCTTGCCCCCATACACCGTCAGGATGAATGTTGCCATTAGTCCTAACATTACTGATATTAATAATGTTTCCGTTTGCGTCCCACGTAACAAACTGAGTCTTTACCGCTAATAAGCCGTTACCGTTATAATAAAACTTACTGCTTAAATTGGTTCCGACACACACAACAATGGGACTGTCCTTTGCCGGAGGTGAATAAAGTACGTTTCCATTGCCGTCACCGAAAGCAGGTATCAAAAGGCTTTCTGCCTTCCCGTCAACAATTATACCTTCCGCATACGTATCACCATCGTACGCTTCAGCTTTTAATCCCCATGAAACACTGTCATATTTAATGCCGGGTTGGAATACAAAATAGTTTTTCCATCCCGCGGGAAATCCCTCGAAGGTCTTGCTCTCAGACCAAATAACTTCCCCGTTTGAATCCTTGAAATCACCTGTAACAGTGATTTTATGCGCCTGTTCGGAGTTACTCTCGACGCTTACAATTGAAACATTTGCACCTTTATAATCGTATTTCTTCGCTTTAACAGAGAATTTTCCCGATACTATAGGAGTTGTTTCCTGCTTGGCAGTTGTGGTCTCCACGGGCTTGGGCTCGGTTTCAGTAGCTTGAGTAGTGGTCGCTAAGGGTTTCGGCTCAGTTTCAATCGACTTGGTTGTTGTTTCAACGGGTTTTGATGTTGTTTCCATAGGCTTATAAACAGTTTCTTTAGAGGCTTCAGTTATAACGAGAGTGGGGTTATATGATGGCTGATATGAAGGATCTTTGGGCGCTGCATTCTCTTCGTAATCGTTATACCCACTGTCATTATAATCAACATAGTCTTCCGAAGGGGCGGAGGGTGTAGGTTCTGCTTCGGTTATGGGATCGAAAACTTCAGTTGATTCTGTTTCTGTAGTATCATCTTCAGTTGTTATCTCCTCTGGTTCCGATATATCAACAGATGTTTCTGCTGTAGACTTATCGCTAACAGCCACGGTGTCTGCATTTATTTCATCACCAAAATCAAAAATAAGCTCTGTATCAAAATCAATTTCTGTTACCTCGTCACTGACCACTTCGTCAGGAATCTCAGGAGTTTCGGGAGTGCCTGTATTAAGCGCTGTTACAATAACCAGCGAGGCACATATGAACAGTGTAAGCGCTGTTATAATCACGTACCTAAACTTTGCTGCAGGTGTTAATGATGTAATGAATGACCTGAATTTCGTCAGCTTATTAATAAAAAATTCTTGCATAACTTTTGACACCCTAATTTAATCTTTATCTGAATTGAATTGTAAAACGAACGGTTTAGACAAGAGTGATTTAACTGACAAATGGCAAATAAACCGTTTTCACATGCAAAAAAGGTAAAAAATAAAAGACAGCAAAAAATTAAGAATATTTTCCTTAACTATTCTCTAATCTGTCTATTTACTTTTGACTTGAAACAGTTCAATATTTACTTGAACTGTTTCAAGCAATTATCCATTAGATACTTCTCTTCCTCGTGAAAATATATGAAACAGTAAAGAAGATAAGCGATACCACGAACAGATATACAATGCATATCATCACGTCATTGACCGTAAAGGGATTTCCGTAAGGGTGATAAAATAATTCTGAATCGTATAACCCTAAATAGGCATAATGGTTATTCGAACGCGGTACCAAATAATCAAGGTAAACGGTCGGCATACGGTGTCTTATGGACGTTTGCGATAAATACACAAATAACACTGATCCGATTCCTGCAACTCCTCCCATGAAGCCACTGTGCAGGATACAACCGAAAACGTAGGTTATACCGATATAAAACAGCAACGTAAATATCTGCGCACCGAAGAACACTCTTAAAATTCGCTGGGTGGAATCCATAAAGTATTCAAGATAATTTGCGAAAAAGTCCGGGGGACCGCCCCTTGAAAAGAAATATGTATGTAATCCGACGTGGCCGAAGATGAGGCATGCGATAAAATTAACGGTAACAAGAGTCGCCAGTCTGCCGAAAAAATATTTTGATGGTCTTACCCCACCCGCTTTTTCGATCTCGTAGAGATTATCTCTGTAATCCCTTGTAAGTATGATCATGGTACTTATAACTGCCAAGAGAGGCATTGTGTAAAGCATGATCCAACTGTTTTGAGAGTTTTGTACGGTTTGAACGTAAAAATTATGGTCAATATATTCTCTGTATTCCGGTTCGTTATCCATTATCATCTCGCCCGTCGGCCTTCCGTTAACTACTACAGCTCTGCTCGACTGAACCGATAACCCGCGTTCCACCATCAAGGCGAGAACCAGCAAAACAGTTAACCAGAAAAGCGCTGAGCGGAAAAGAGTTTTTAACGTGTTTTTGTAGGTTGAAATAAGCATAATAATCTCCATTCTGCCTTTCGGCTGCACAAAAAATAATGAAACAAACACGTGTCGGCAAAGTCGACAAAAATCCTCATGTACGATTTTTAGTGTTTGTTTACGCGTGAAACAGCTGAAGTTCGGTTCAGACTGTGTAAACTTTCACGCTACATTCTCCTTGTATTACTCAATAATTGTGTGGCGGTTTTGTGGACACCCAAGTTACAGCCATAAAGCCTTTAGCATCCTTTATGATTTGCGGGATCTCAAACTCATTTATAACTGTTACAGTTCGGTCACTTACGTAACATTCGGTCACTTTTGAAGGTTGCTTCATATTCGGCGGAAAGGCGTTGCAATCAAAGCTGTCAATATACTGAATGTCTCCGGCGCCGTTTATCATTACGATATGTGCTTTGACGTAAAGGACTTTATCATATCGGTTAATGACCGGGTAAAGATAGGAATAAACCGCAGGACAGTTCGGACCGTTTTCGCCTGAATTATGTGGATTTACCATCAGTTCAAAGGTTTCGGGTATTTCGAGATATTTCGCGTATGGGATCCCATCAAATTTCTCGGTAGTTATCTCATAGGTGAAATTTTTGAACTTAAACCCAGGCTTGAAAATAAAATAATTATCATCCCCTGCACCAAAGCCTTCGAAGGTCTTCACTTCCGAGCGTTTTTCGCTTCCTTTTTCATCATAGTAATGTCCATTTATTCTGAGGAAGTAGTCGTTGTCCGATCTGTTTTCAACGTGCATTATAACAAGATCGTTTCCCTCGTATTCGTATTTTTCAATGGTGGCGTAAATACCCGTTTGTTCTGCGGCAGTTACCGTTTCAGCGGGTGATTCTGTTCCCCCCTTACCGCAGGCGGTGAGGAAAAGTATTAAAGTCAATGTGATCAATAATACGGAAACGAATCTATCAACAAGTTTATACATATATGATTTCCTTCTCTTTCCGCATTTGGTTTAGCTGTTATATGTCCCTTCATAAACATTATCGTACGCTAAACTCCAAAATAGCGGTTTTTTCAGTAAATTTTTATAAAAAATATTCGCCGTACGTAAAATACGGCGAACACAGCATTATTATTTTTCAGTTAAACATTCGATAACAGCGATGAGATTTTCATAAGTAGACGCAGTTACGGTATATCCGTTTTCTCCGTGAACAAATCTGCCTATGTGAGTGTTATCCGTAAATCTGTAATACACGTCATACTCTCCTATCTTTGTTTTCCCGCCGTTTTCGAAGCTGTCGTCTATGTCGCTGGTGATGCTGAGCTTTTGCTGTGACGAGTCGTGCAGAAGCTTAACGTTTATGTTGATACTGTTTTTGAAGTTATCCTTTGAAGTCTCAACATCAGAAATCTGTACAGAAATATCCTTTACGGAAAATCCGTCGGGAAGCTTATGCGGGAGCAAAAACTTTTGACCGCCGCCGGCTGCTGAAAGCTCCTCTATCGTATCGTAAGTATAAAACTCGCCCACCGTAGTGATCTCACTTACGGGATATATCTTATTCTTTATATAGGAGTACACGTCGCTGAATATATTTGTATTAGACGCACCGACAGCCAAGGTAGAAACGATAAGCACGAAAGCCGCTGCAATGGGAATGAACCTTGCAAGCTTCAGCGTCTTTCCGCGAGCAGAGACGGGACGGTCGTTTTCTGCTTTCAGCGCAGATATGCGCTTCTCGGACACATCTTCAGCTCTGTGAGCAAGATATTCCAAGTCAACTCCCCTAAGAGACAAAACTGCATCTACTGCTTCCTCGATAAGGTCAAAGTCGCGTTTTTCTATGGGGAGAGACTCTTCATCTGCTATTATCTTTTCGATTATCTCTATAAGTTCGCTGTCGTCTAAAGGAGTACCGTTTTCATATTTCAAAAGTTTATGTTCCAACTTTGACATCATATTGATCCCTCCGTTATTATTTTCCCCTCCGATATAAATATCGTACGCAAAATGTTAAATTAGCGGGAAAAGTAAAAATTAATTAAACATTTTTTTGACTAACTCTCGGATAAGGTGTTCAAGCTTACTTATCCTAAGCCGCAAAGACGAATACGGTATGGCCGTTTTATCTGATATTTCGGTGAGTGTTTCTTTTCGTATATACCGCAGGGTGAATATCTCACGGTAATCTTCGGGAAGTGAATCTCTCAGACGCTCGATATATTCATCTTCACTAATGTCTTCGTCTGTGAAGTATTCGTCATACTGCTCGCCAATGTCTCCGCAACCGTTTTCGAGTATCTCATCAAGGGAGACGTTTCGGTCATAATACCTATTATGCTTCTTAAGAGTTTGTTTGATTTCAAGATTGGCGACGCCGTACAGCCACGCTTTTACGTTGCCGTCGAAGTTTATATTGTCCCACTTTTTATAGAGAGTCAGAATAATGTTGTCGAAGGTCTCTTCGGTAAGTATCATGTTTTCGTACAGTCTGTAGTAACAATACCTGAAAAGCTGTTTCCGGTATTCTCTGACTATACGTTCGTATTCTTTGATATCCAGAGCGGCACCACTCTCCTCTCTCAAATTTTGCCGTGCTTATTATAACACAAAAAAATGCGAAATTGAACGGGCAAGTGATATTTCGGGGATTTGAACAAATTTGCGAAGGCAGGGTAAGTATTTGGCGCGGTAAAAATCGGTGATTTTCGACAAATTTACTCAGTTACAAAGTGACCGCAAATCCCCGAAAGACTAATGATCCTTAGGGGATGAAAGTATATATTTATCTATTCACACCGCCCGTCGCGTGAATGTAAAAATCCTCAAGTGTCGGCTCAACTGCCGCTGCATACCATGGTCCGCTCCGATATCTTCATATAACATTACAAAAGTCTTTTGCGACTAATTAACCTATTAGATGGCAAGTAATACCGTTTCGGGTAATCATTAACTTATCCGTATTTTTTCAGGACAAAAACGCTATATTTCAGGACAAAAGTATTACAGAAATTGAAATGTTCGTTATAATGGGAAAGCAGTGAGAAAATGCAAATTGGCGACATAAAAACTTCAAACTAACGATTTTAACGGTATCAGTCATTGTCCGTAAATAAAACGTTGTTATCTGAAATTAAACTATATAATCAAAGTCGTTGAAAATAAAATAAAAATATATTAAAATAGTATTAATGAGGATAACTAACTTAACATTTAGGGAGGTTAATATGATACCGCAAACTATAGGTCGTGAAGATTTCGGAAGCAGATACGTTCCTGTTAAATATGTCAAGAACGATAAGTTTGACGATATAGTGATAAAAGATTCATGTTTCATGCTTACTACGGTATATGACGGTGACGTCTCTTTTAAGGTGGGAGAGAATATAGTAGAAGCTATCGCTCCCAGCCTTATCTGTTTTGACGAGACATGCTCTCCTGAAGTTGTATATAACAACGGTGCGGTGTGTGATACGGTTTATTTCCATCCGGCATTTTTAAGTAAAAGCTTAACTTTTTCTATCTTACGAAGTGACAGTTATGCAGAGCTTGCACTTAAACACGATATGTTTCTGCTTAAACCATTTACAGATAAAAACAGATATATTTTCAATGTCCCCTGCGAACAGTTTGACAATGTAAAAAGGACGCTTGACGGTATCAATTATGCTCTGACGTACCAAAACGATTGGTATTGGTCATGCAGAAGCAGATCGTATTTTATTGAGTTGCTTCTGTTTCTTGAAAGGATGTATGGACTTAATACGCAGGATGATTACGCGAGTCAGCAGATTCTGCGTGATCCCTTGGTAAAGAAAGCTGTCATCTATATCGAGAGTAATTACCGCGACGGTATCACTCTCGAAAATATTGCTAAATCTGCGTCCGTTAACCATTCAACCCTAACAAAGCTATTTAAATGTGAGCTTTTTATGACACCTGTTGAATATTTGTGGCACCACCGATTAAAAGTAGCGAAAAAGTTTTTGGAATTCACTAACATTCCGTTAAAAGAAGTCGCTGTACGGTGCGGATTCAAAACAACAGAGCATTTCAACAGAAGATTCAAAAAGATGTTCGGAACTACACCCGGCACTTTCAGGACGACTTCCACCAGCCAAAGAATAACAGCTTTAAAAGAACCTTCAACCGTCGGTTGAGAATAATCAACCTATTGTTTATTGTAAAGTATACCGTGCGGTGGTATAATGAAATTATACAGAAGAAAACTTTACAAGAAAGGTAAGTAAAATGGATAACACGCATATCATTTTAGCCGCCAATATTCAAAAGTACCGTAAAAAAAGCGGTCTTACACAGGAAGAGCTTGCCGAAAATCTCGGTGTTACTTTCCAGGCGGATTCAAAATGGGAAAATGCTAAGTCAGCTCCCGATATAAAGCTTCTCCCCGAAATGGCAGAGCTGTTTGGATGTTACATAGACGAGCTGTTTTCCCGAGAAGTCAAAACAGAGATCCACTACGACCACTGTCCGCAGTTTCCATGGTATGATGACGATATGCTCCGCGGTGTAGTCTGCCTCGGTCGGAAGGTACTGCAGATCACCGAAGGTATTACGGATAAATTCACCTTTGAGCTCAAGGGCGATCCCAAATCCGTACAAAGTGAATGTAATATCTTTGTGGACGGCAACGTATCGGGCGGCTGTATTGCAAGCGGTGACTTAGCAGTAAACGGCAACGTCAGCGGAGGATGTAACTGCGGTGAAAACATTGTCATGAACGGAAGCTTCAGTGGAGGAGCGAATTGCGGCGGTAACCTTAAGTGCAGCGGTAATTTCACAGGAGACGTGAACTGCATAAATTTAACCGTAGACGGTAACGTTGAATCCGAAAAAATAACCGGCAACGTAGTTTGTGGCAGTCTTAAGTGCGACTACGTTAAGGGAGAAGTGTCTGTAAACAAAGAAGTGCAGTAAAGCACGATTGAATTTTTTATATTTTGATATAATCTATAGTACCTTAAAACGTATCAAGTGACATGTACCGCGGAATGTCCGAAGCATTCCACTTTTTCTCACCACTCCACGTTCGGGAAATGTCACCTTTGTAAATACTGTGTCGTTTGCTCTGATACTTAAGGTACGAAAGACTATATGATGCCTGACGGCTGCAGAAGTTCATAATTCATGTTCAAAAACAGTCGTCTTTCCCAAATCACAACAGAAAGCGAGACATTATGAAAGAAAAAAAGAAGCGGGATTATCACTACTTTGACCTGCCTGCTAAAAGATGGAACCTCTTCGACTGTGTGAAGCTTACGTTCAAGGCGGCACCCGTAGCAATAAGTATATCGTTTCTAATTCATATACTGCAAGCGCTTATCCCCTCCGTATCAATATTTACCACAGCAAGCTTCGTGGATACGGCGATAGCCATTCTCGGCGGCACGGCAGACAAAAGCGAGATATTTATCCCTCTCGGCGGTATGTTTGCAGTTGCCATCATTCCCCAGCTATTATGGACTGCCGAATTCTACGTTCAAAACAGTACGTTTGCAAAGGTACGCTACGTCATTGACGAAGCATTTCTGCGAAAAAAAGCAAAATTAAAATACGAGCATATCGAAAACAGCTCCACACACGATCTTATCGGACGTGCATCCGGAAACTCCGGCGGTACAATGATAGATAGAACCTATAATATGTTCTGGGTCATTCAAATGATTATTCAGCTCGTAACAGTTGTAACGATCGTTTTTGTCAACGTTTGGTGGAGCGGACTTGTAACTGTGCTGGTTATGATACCGTCTGTCTGGTTTTCGGTCAAAAACGGACTTGATGAATACAAGGCGTTTTCCGATACCGAAAAGCTTGACAGAAAATCAAACGTTTACCATTGTGTACTGAGACAAAAGGACTTCCTCGAGGAAAGGAGTACCTTCCGTTACTCTCCATACGTAATTGACCGTTGGCATAAGTATAAAAAAGAGGCAGACACTATTAATTTGAAAACCTCAGTCCGCTCAGGCATTAGAACCAACGTATCATGGATCATCTCATGGATCATGGGACTTTCCATAATACTGTCGCTCGTCCCTGCTGTGGCAACCGGGGTCCTTTCATCGGGTATGTTCGTAGGTATCACCAATGCTACCCGTGATCTCGTCGGTATGGCATCGGGTAATATAACCTGGATAGTTGGTTGGTTCGTTCGCGCAGTCAAAAACCTTAAAGATCTGACAGACTTCACGATGCTCAGTGAAGCAGAGGGAGCCGATGACCTTCCTGCTATACTAAAAGGCGACAGATTTTCAACCATCGAGTTTAAAAACGTAACCTTCCGTTATCCTGAGACGGAACGCGATATTTTGAAAAATTGCTCATTCACCATGAAGGCTGGAGAGCATTATGCATTCGTGGGCGTAAACGGCGCGGGTAAAACTACAATAACAAAGCTCCTTATGGGACTTTACGACAATTACGAAGGCGAGATACTCATTGACGGCAAGGAACTTAGAGAATATTCTCTTGCAGAAAAGAAAGCACTGTTCACAGTCGTATATCAGGACTTCGCAAAGTATCAAATTGAGTTTGAACATAATATTAAGCTTGGCGACGTTAACAAGAATGATGACGAGAGGATGATGAGTGCCGTCCGTGACATTGGACTGGAAAACGTTCTTGCAAACCTTCACAGCGGTGCTGATACTCCGCTTGGCAAGATATCAGAAAACGGCGTTGACCTGTCGGGAGGCGAGTGGCAGAGACTTGCCATTGCAAGAAGCCTCTATAGCGACGCGCCTATGAAGATACTCGACGAGCCCACCGCGGCTCTTGACCCCATTGCTGAAAGCGGAATATACGAAATGTTCCGCCGCGTAACCATGGGACACTCTGCCATATTTATCACACACCGTCTTGGCGGTGCGCGCATTGCCGATAAGATCATCGTCCTTGACGATGGACGCGTAGCTGAATTCGGAAGTCACACGGAGCTTATAACCCTCGGTGGCATCTACGCTGAGATGTTTAGTACTCAGAAAGGATGGTACGAGGACTAATGAAAAAGAATAAAAGAATTGAAAATAAATCGAAGAAGGAAAAGATAGGTCTTCTTAAAACAGCGCGGATCGTAATTCCCTACATAATAGGTACTGCACCGCTTCTGTTTTTCATAAGCTGTGCGGTATTCATATCGCAGACTGCCATGCAATCTCTGCAGATATTCCTACTCGAAGATGTATTCGGCGGTGCGGCGGCGTTTGCCGAAGGCACGGGTCACGTTACATCATTCGTTTTCGCAATATGCGCTTACGTGGGAACCTACATATTCTCTCAATGCGTGTCCCCTATCGCCAA
>JAZUBZ010000087.1:0-21687 GCA_045638805.1 Eubacteriales bacterium | reverse complement strand
TCTATAGAGTCAAGAACTGCTGCAAGAGCTACTTCAGCATCCTTCTTCTTAAGACCGGTCTTTTCAGCAACTGCATTTACTAACTGTGTTCTGTTCATGATAATAATTCCTTTCGGTTCATTTGTATTTAGCATTTATAAGTATAGCATTTTAGTACGAAATATGCAATAGGTACAGCATATTTTTTTGATTTTTTTAGTTTTCTTCAAAGGCAGAAATGAACTTTTCGCTATTTTTTGTAAGCTCAAATTCACTGTCAATATCCTTGAGCTGAGAAAAAGCAGATATCGCAAAGAGACTTTCACCTACAAGCTCAGCAGATGCAGTACCTTCCCTGTTTTCCATTAGATCTGCAAGTTCTCTGAGCTTCTCAGCTCCGTTACAGATCAGCCCGTCAGTAGAATAGTCACCCTTCATTGCCTTTTTAACGATTTTCTGAGCCCTCATAAGTGCAGGAAGAGACGGCGGGACCGCATTCATTGAGTCAACGACAGTCTTACGCTCGATCTTTTCTACGAGCTTTGCACTTTCCCAAGCATTTAGAGCGCCTTCCTCATCATTTGCTTTCACGTCACCGAACACGTGGGGGTGACGTCGAAGTAGCTTATCCGTCACGTCAGATACAACGTCATCGAAGGTGAAATTTCCCATCTCCTCTTCGATTCCTGCGTGGAACACGACCTGAAGAAGCAGATCTCCAAGTTCCTCACGCATGAGATCAAGGTCTGAAGTATCTATAGCTTCAACGACCTCGTAGGTCTCCTCGATAAGATTAGATCTGATACTCTCATGGGTCTGAACTTTGTCCCACGGGCATCCGTTTTCACCTCTGAGATAACCGAAAACCTCTCTCAGATCTGATATATTGTATCTGTTTTTTTCAAATAATTCTTTTATACTCATGTTATGCGATAAGCTTTACCTTTCTGAGGATTTTTTCGATCTTTTTTCCCTTGGGAAGAAGCCTTACGTCATCGCTGGTAATAGCACGGAATACGAAGATAAAGAGGAAGTATACAACCGCTGCCGCTCCGATTGAGAGGATAGTGGCTGTTCTTGAGATACTGTCGTTAAGGTATATAACGTCACCGTCTACAGTATATCTGAGTTTAACTGTACCATTGTTTCTTCCGGGATACGTGAGTGAGAGCTGTCCTTTATCTAACATTGTATATGTAAAGTCTTCACGTATCTCCGCTTCATATTCGTCTTCAAAGCAATATACCTTAACTGTATTTCCGCTTGAAGGGATTACTGTCTCTGTAACAGAAGCTTCAGTACCTTCTTTTACGGTATCATCGGTATAGAATTTTGCATCGGGACATTTTTCTCCGTCAACGAGAACCTCATTATTGTCTGTGACGTAGAAGTTGAACACCTCGCCGTTAAGATCGTTTATAACGAGGATCTTTTTACCTTCTTCATCAACGGATGAGGTGACCATTAGCCCACGTCTTACGTCATAACCTGTTCCGTCTTCAAAAAGACGAGCATCATGGAGATACGCACTCTTGGATTCGGATGTAATATTCTGATAATCACCTTCTGCGCTTTCAACGATACTATATCCATACTTAACGTCATCCGCGATAACGTAAGAGGTCACGTTACATGCACAGATAGCGGTTACAGCGCAAAGGATACCGCAGAGGAGGGGGCGGAGGAATATACGTCCAAAGTTGAACTTAAGACCAACGTGCTTTATAATGAAGTAGATGTTGAGAGCAGTTGCGGTAAGGTAACAGAGGAAGGTACTGATAGGTGTACCTGTCATGCCGATGAAACGAATAAGGACCGTATTGGAAAGTATCTTCACACCGGCGCCCGCAAGCATTGAGATAACAGGTTTTCGCTCATATCCGTTTGCCTGGAGAATAGCATTTGTCACAGAAAGCACGCAGATGAAGAACGTGGAAGGGGCAAGAAGTGTGAGAAGCGGTGCCGCTGATACAACAGACCAATGGCGGTAGCCGAAGAAATTAAGAATAGGTTCAGCAAGTGCTGCCATACCGAGACCGCAAGGAATACCTATGATCACAGCCACTCTAAAAGAGCTTTCCATAACAAGAGCCGCTCTCTTCTTGTCACCGGAGGCAACAGCCGTTTTGATCATGGGGACGATGGAGTAAGATATGGGGTATATAAGGTAAGGAGGCATGTTAAAGAGCGGAACGCAAAGAGAGGTATAGTTACCGTATACTGACGTTGCCTGAGCCTCTGTGAGTCCTCTAAAGCTCTGGAGGAGTCTCTGGATAAGAGCCATGTCGATAAGGTTCGTAAGGCTCATAACGGATGCGCTTATTGTTACGGGGAGTGCGATCAGGAAAATCTTCTTAAGGATGTTTCCGTTGGAATCGGTAGTATCGTCAATGCCTGATACATCGACGTATTCAGCATCATATCTCTGACTTTTGAAGAGCATTTTTGAGAAGAACAGATATACCATACCGATACCAGCGCCGATGGTAAGGCCAAGCACGGCATACGCCGCAACGTAATGAATGGTTTCCTTACCCGGGCCGTATTTGTTAAGTGCATAGGTTGCGAAAATGATACCGAGGAAAAGCTTACAAACCGCCTCGATAAGCTGAGAGATAGCCACGGGCATCATTGACTGATATCCCTGGAAGTATCCTCTGAGAGCGCTTGAAAGGCATATAAAGAACAGTGTGGGGGCAATAGCGATGATGCAATAGTACGTCGGCTCCGCCTTGAGAAGTCCGGCAAAAGCCTGAGCACCGAAGAACATAGCGGCAGTACCTATAAGACCAACACCAAGGAACAAAAGCAGCGCAAGCTTGAATACCTTCTTTACCTGCTTAAGTCTACCCTTTGCTCTGTTTTCTGAAACGAGAAGAGATATGGCTACGGGTAGACCCGCTGTTGATACCATATAAAAGAAAGTGTAGATAGTATAGGCAGAACTGTAATATCCCATGCCCTGGTCACCGACGATATGATTCATCGGGATCTTGAAAAGCGCTCCGATTGCTTTGATGAGAAGGTTTGACATTGTTAATACCAGAACGCCCGAAAAGAACAATTTGGTACTGTTCTTTGTTTTTTTATTATCCATGATTTATCTCCATTCTGCAGAAGGATTAGAATTGATTAAATTTTTTAGAGATAGTAAGATCAGCCGATAAATTCTCTGAAGACTGACATTTTAGGAATCAGCGCAGAACTGTAAACTTGTGAATCGAGAAGTGACAGTCTACTTGAAAGCTCTGATGCGATTTCTTTGTAAGGACTTATATCGGCTATAGAATTTAAAAGAGGGATCACAAACGGTGCGATTGCAAATAATTCATACAATAGGAAAGAATCAATGATGAAATGCGAATTTACCGCATGTGGGAAAATGGCTTCCATCTCATTCCTTCTTACAGATTCCCAATAGTGAAAGGTCTGCTCAGGAGTTGTATTTCTGAATTTCTGATCTCTGATTATCCGTCTTAGCAAACGAATCTCGTGGGATGCAAAAAAGACATCGTTGCAAATTATATCATCATTAACGTTTATAAAAACACTTGTGTGATTCTCACCGAATAGTGATGTTACTTCAGGGTATACAGCCTGTATTCCTTCAAAAATATATATGTCGCTGGATTTGGGTATATACTCAGAGTAACCATCCCTAAGTCCCGTCTCAAAATTAAAACGAGGAATCTGCACGGGGTGGCCTGAAAGCAGAGACGCGATGAACTTTGATAGATAGTCAAGATCGATCGTTTTAACAGAATCAAAATCGATCTCGTCACCGTCTTTTAAACTTGATCTGAGATTATCAAGATAAAAATCGTCTATCGAAATGACAACTGCTGACTTACCTTTATCTTCAAGGCCTTTAACAAGTGCTTTGGCAGTCGTAGTCTTCCCTGAGCAAGTTGGACCTGAAAGGGTTATAATTTTATTGGCTCTTGATATGATCTCGTCCACTGTTTGAGAGAGCCTATCTTCAAACTTTCCCTCGCAATAGTTAATAAAATCAGATGCTTCGTCAACCGTTGCACAATATTTACGAATAATTTTCATCGCTGACTCCGTTTCACACGTATAGTTTCATGCTTTACCGTACAACTTACGGATGAGTGCTTCGTTTTCAGCTCGCTTGGCTTCAAATTCACCCGTTTTTCTAAGATTCAAATACTCATAGGGATACTTTGGCTCAAACAAGCGCTCGATCAATACTCCGCCATTTTCGTCATCAGTTACGATTTTGGTAACCGATGCACCACCGCACGCGAAAATTGAGTGGATCTCATCCATCATATAGATATTATAAAGTCCCTCGTGACCGGGTTTGGAATAACCGACGTTTTCAAGGTTACCGACAGTGTTTTTTTGTCTGTACATGTAATACGGCAGATATCCCGCTGAAATAAGCGCTTTTTGTGAGTAATCAACCGCATCCGAAACACCCATTCCGTCTCTGTTATAAACGTTAAATCCACCCGTTTTGAATTCAGCTGATTTTTTCACGCTAAATGTATGTACGGTAACGTTTGTGGGATCAAGCAGTGTTATCCTGTCGACTGATGACTTGAAGCTTTCATAATCGTCACCGGGAAGACCTGCGATGAGGTCAACGTTGATGTCTTTTATTCCGGAGGACACGGCAATCTGATATGCTTTGAAGAAATCATCAGCAGTATGTGCCCTGCCGATGTTTTTTAAGACGTCTTCGTTGAGTGTCTGTGTGTTTACGCTGACACGGGTAACTCCGAGTTCCTTCGCTGAAAAAAGTTTTTCTGCAGTGATAGTGTCGGGTCTGCCCGCTTCGAGCGTGAATTCATCTACTCCGTCAATATATGGATTTATGGCTTCAAGCAAAAGCCTCAGCTCCCTTTCGTTAAGAACGGTAGGTGTTCCGCCGCCTATGTAAACGGTAGCAACGCGGAGACCGAGATCTTTTATCAGTGCAAATGTCCGATGAATATCCGCTATAAGTGCGTCCAGATACTCAGGGATCATTGCAAGTAGCTTAGGTGACGTTGCGGAAACGAATGAACAGTATGAGCAACGAGAGGGACAGAACGGAATGGAAACATATACACTACATTCTTTAATACTTTCGGGCGTAACAATACGCCCTGAAACCTCAGCTGTTGATACAGCAAGATGTGCTTTACTGCTGTTGGTGCGGTAAACATCGGTGAAATACTTTTTTGCTTCTTCCGACGTCATTCCCGCTTCAAGCAGATCAGCGGCAAGCCTTGCCGGGCGCACACCTGTCAGCATTCCCCACGGTGGGGTGTGACCGGTCAGCTTTGTGCATGCATCAAGAAAAGCGGCACCTACAGAAAAATTTATTAACTTGTCGGAAGCAATATCATTTACATGAAAAAAAGCTTCACCTTCACTTGACTCTTCCCCGCAGGTTATTTTCACAAATGAACGGACACCGTCTTCGGAGGGGTATACATAAACCTCCGCAATCTTACTCTCTAACTCAGCCTCTGCTCCTTCGGGGAATTTTTCACCCGGGTAGAAAAGCATGGCAAGCATCTGTATATAATACGGCTTGACAGGTCCGTTTATGATTAACTTCATATAAACTCCAATAGTTAGTTGACTGAAATGCTAACTCATCAATCACGTTAGCGTTCCTTCTTAAGTACTCGGCTGTCCATGCATATCGTCACAGGACCGTCATTGATAATATGTACCTTCATATCTGCCCCGAAAATGCCGCGTGAGGTATTGATACGCTTTGACATATAATCAGTAAAAAATTCAAACAGGCGTTTAGCCTCGGCAGGACTTTCCGATGCGGTAAAATCAGGACGGTTTCCTTTTCTGTATGCGGCAAGCAGAGTGAAGTTGGGAACAACCACGACGTCTCCTCCGATGTCGGTAACGGAAAAGTTCATCTTTTCGTTTTCGTCCTCAAAAATACGCATTTTCAGTATCTTTTCGGATAGAAGAATAGCGTCCTGCTCGTCATCACCTTTTTCGACTCCTAAAAGCAGAAGCAGTCCGGCACCACCCGTCGCCACAGTTTCACCTGAGACAACAACAGAGGATTCTAGTACACGCTGCAAAACAATTATCATAAATGGTACGGCTTCTATCAGCCTACTCCTCTTGTAATATTAATAATATGACTGACACTTCTGAGTCTTGATACGATAGAATGATAATGCTCGCTGTTTTTACAACCTACTGTAAGATTGATGATTATCTTATCTGTAGCACTCTTCTGCGTATTGATTGAAAGAAGTGTCACCTTCATCTCGGCAAGTGACGTTGTAATATCTGCAAGAAGCGAGATATGATTTTCCGCAAATATCTGAATAACTGCCTCAAAGAGACCGCCTGTATTTTCGCGAACAGCCTCATGGTCCCATTCGGTATGGATAAGTCTGTTAGCAAAATCAGGATTTTTGATACCTTGAGTGATATTTTTGCAAGTTTTCTTATGGATAGATATTCCGTAGCCTCTTGTAATAAATCCGATGATATCGTCGCCCGGAAGAGGATTACAGCAACGCGCGAATTTAACAGCACATCCGTATTCACCGTCAACAATAATTCCGTTATTTGAACGGATGCGGTTATGATTCACCTGCTTAGGTACGATCTGTTCTATCTCTACTACAGGTTCTTCCTCGGGCTTAAAGAGGCGTTCATACTCGTCTCTCAACTTCGGAGATATCTTTGAAACGGAAAGACCGCCGTAACCGATAGCATTGAGCATATCATCAGGATCCTGCATACCGATTCTTCTTGCAATATTAGTAATGACCTCAAGTTTCTGGGGCTCGGTAGGCTTACCTCGGAATTTGGCAAACTCACGATCTATCTCTGTTCTACCAACCTGAATATTTTCGCTACGTTTTTCTTTCTTGAACCATTGACGAATCTTATTACGTGCTTCACCTGTGTGAACTATCTTCAACCAGTCGCGACTGGGACCCTTAGACGCCTGAGATGTTATGATCTCAACGATATCACCTGTCTGCGGAACCTTATCAATAGGTGCGATTATACCGTTGATGGTAGCACCCACCATTTTGTTACCGACTGCAGAATGGATGGCATATGCAAAGTCGATGATGGTAGAGCCGAGAGGAAGAGCAATTACGTCACCCTTGGGTGTAAACACGAACGTCTCATCGTGGAAGATATCGATCTTAAGAGCATGCAGGAATTCTTCGGAGTCGATAACTCCGTCCTCGGCTTCAATAAGCTTAGCGACCCACTCAAGTTTCTTGTCGATCTCTTCCTTGCTTCTTTCCCCTGACTTATATTTCCAATGGGCAGCTACACCGTATTCTGCGATATGATGCATGTTACGGGTTCTTATCTGCACTTCGAAAGGAATGCCGTCACGTCCGATTACCGTGGTGTGAAGAGACTGATACATATTGGGCTTAGGTGTTGAGATATAGTCTTTAAATCTACCGGGAATACTCTTGAAAAGCTCATGGATTATACCAAGTGCGGTATAACATTCAAGCTCTGTGTCAACGATGATTCGGATTGCGTAGAAGTCATAGATTTCATCAAAAGTTTTGTTCTGATTGAACATTTTACGATAGATGGAATAGACGGTCTTTACACGCCCTTCAAGCGTAAAGTTAATGTTATACTCATTAAGTTTACCAGAAACAAATGCTTTTGTGTTTTCAATAAAGTTAGCATTTTTTCCGTATTTCTTCTCAATATCGTCTGACACTTCTGCGTGACCGATGGGATCGAGATAACGGAGTGCAAGGTTTTCAAGCTCCTGCTTGACTCTCTGCATACCGAGTCGGTGAGCGAGAGGCGCGTAAACGTGCATTGTTTCAAGGGCGGTGATCCTCTGCTTGTGCTCTGGCTTAGCATCAAGTGTGCGCATATTATGAAGACGGTCGCAAAGCTTGATAAAGATAACTCTGATATCCTTAGCCATTGCAAGGAGCATCTTACGAATATTTTCGATATGAGCTTCCTCTTTATCGATAATATTGATCTCCTTGATCTTTGTAAGGCCGTCAACAAGCATAGCAACGTCTGCACCGAAAAGTTTCTTGATTTCTTCAAGACATGTCTTTTCTCCGCAGTCCTCTACGGTATCGTGAAGGAACGCCGCACATATTGAATCCGTATCGAGACCGAGCGTTACCACGGTCTCCGCTACTGCGATAGGATGAGAAATATACGGGTCGCCGCTTACTCGGTACTGACCTTCATGAAGGTCTGCGGCATAGTCGTACGCCTTGGATATCTTTTTTAAGTCATAATTTCTACCGCTCGATACAAGCTGAGTCAGTAGATATTCTATACTGGGATGACAATCTCTTTTATTTTCTTCCATCAATAATTTCTCCCAAGTTAAGCTGTCTAAAATTTAATTAAAGATCAAAACATTGATTTAAGCTTCTTTAAAATGTTTGATTTATCGAGACTGGTTTTATTCTTAACGTATATGTATTTGAACGAATATATCTCTCTTTCGGAGTCAAGCTCTGTGACACTTAGAAGGTTAAGCTCTCTAAATACCGAGATAATAAATTTGAGCTTGATATAAGAAACGTTTTGTCCAAGTGAACGAAGCAGATGCTCGAGAGCTCTGATACTGTAAACCTCATGTTCCACTCTTAACTCACGTTTCAACACATTGTATACAGCGACAAACTCATCTCTTGTGGGAACAACGTGTTCTTGCACAATATTACAGCTGTTTATAACTGCGGCATTGCCTGCCGCAAGCTCATCATAAATCTTGTGATCCTTGATCTCTCTGTTAAGACTGTCCTTCGTAAGTCTGATATCCTTAACGATCATTTGCAGTGATTTGGTTCCCTGGAATTCGTTGATATCAAGATTATAAAGCACGTCCACAGTATCACCAGGATAAACGTCAAGCTCGGCAAGGGTCATTCTGAAGCACATTGCGGTGATAACAAGATTGTCCTTGCGCAAGATCAACTTGGTATGTTTACCGCCGCCGATTGGAATGACGTCTGAAACGTACATACCGTCACTTTCAAACACGGGAACAGGATTGGAAGTACCGTATGGCTCAAGGAAATAAAGCTGGTTTACAAGTTCAATAGATATCTCATCGGAATCAATAACACACTCCGCTTCGATAACTATCTCTCCGCTGTCACTGCCAAGATGCTCTAATACGTACCTATTAAGATGTTCCTTGAAAGCTGAAAGATTTTTCCTTTTGACTGAAAGACCTGCCGCAAGCTCGTGACCGCCGTACTTTTCAAGATATTCAGAACATGACGCAAGCGCTTCCACAAGGTTTATCCCTTTCACGCTTCTGCCAGATCCCTTACCGACGTCTTCATCGGAGGATTCATCTCCGTTTCCGTCAAAGGAAACAAGTATCGAAGGCAGACCGTATTTTTCTGTAATTCTTGACGAAACGATACCTATGATACCGTGATGCCATTTTTCGTCATCAAGAACGATCACACGGTCACGGTCGAAATCAAGGGTTTCGGCAATCTTTGCATAAGCCTCTTCGGTAATGGCATTTTCCTTCTGCTGCCTCTGTTTGTTTATTGCACAAAGTTCCTTTGAGAATTTCTGTGCAGTTTCAGTATCGCTTGAGATGAGAAGTTCAACAGCAGTAGAAGCATCGGTGATCCTGCCTGCCGCGTTGATCCTTGGGGCAAGTGTAAAGCCTACGAAAGCAGCGGTTATCTTCTTTTTTGTGTTGTATTTTGATTCAGAACCCGAAGCATTAATAAGCTCTGTTATGGCGGGACGTGTTCCCCTTTCGATAAGGGTCAGTCCGTAGCTGACGATAAGTCTGTTCTCGTCCTTAACGGGCATAACGTCCGCAATAGTACCGAGAGCCACAAGGTCGCAGTATTCTTTTGAGATCCTTCTTACGCACACAGACAGTGCATCATCCGGATTCAGTAAGGTTTCCACAGCACAAAGAAGCTTGAAAACAACGCCTACACCTGCCAGCTCCTTAAAGGGATATGTACAGTCATGTCTACACGGGTTAACTATAGCGTCGGCCTCAGGAAGTACCTCATGACACTCGTGATGATCTGTTACCACAACGTCGATACCAAGAGATTTTGCATGGCGGATCTCTTCTATTGCGGTAATACCCGTGTCAACGGTGATGATAAGCTCACATCCGTCTTCGGCAAGCTGATCGATCACGGAAGAAGACATACCGTATCCTTCCGTCATGCGGCAAGGAATATGGTAACTAACATCAGCGCCGTACGATTTGAGATAGAGATACAGCGACGCAACAGACGTAACACCGTCAACATCATAGTCACCGTATATAACTATGCTCTCTTCTGCTAAAATAGCATCGGCAATACGTTCGGCAGCCTTATCCATGTCCGCCATAAGAAATGGGTCGTACAGCTGTTCCTCCTCTTTCCCTATAAATCTTTTTGCTTCATCGGGAGTGTTACACCCCCGGTTAAACAGCAACTTTGCAGTGGGAACAAATACGCCAAGCTCCTCGGATATCCGCATAACCGCTTCGGGGTTACGGGATGACTGATCGCTTACGATCCATTTGTTTAATTTTGTGTAATACATCTATCTATATTCCAGTCTATATTATTTACTGCTTTATGATGATACTACCTCTGTTACGGTAATATCGGGAAGTTTATTCTTTTTCTTCTTTTCTGCTATGCCGATAATAACGAACGATATCAAAAACGCAATGCCGGCAGAAGCAAAGGACACAGGTTCGCTGTTTGTGAAATAAAAAGCAAGTGAATAAGCGGTTATGAAAAAGACGATCGGAAGAATAAACACAAGAACAGCGTTTCGCAAAAACTTCGAATCGGCCGTTTCTATAAAAACTTTATCACCAATACTAACGGGAATATCACAAACTGCATCGGCGACAAAAGATTTCGCCTCACCAAGCAGTGATGCGTGTGAACATGAACATTTGCCGTTTTGCGCTTTAACAGCACACCCATCGCACATACTGCTTCGTTCTACTTTCACTCTTGCAATATTCCCTTTTATACTTACGATCTCAGCAATCTTTTTCATAACTACTCTTATTGAAAATTTAATTTAACACGTAAAAACTTGGGGCTACTTAGTTGATCGGAGCATATGATTCCATTACAGCCCTTGCGACCCGAAGGCCGTCTATAGCGGCGCTCATAATACCGCCTGCATATCCCGCTCCCTCTCCGCAGGGGTAAACTTTAGCATGAGAGGGGGCTGTGAAGTCTTCCCTGCGGATTATACGCACTGGAGCAGAAGTTCTGGTCTCAACACCCGTCAGAACAGCATCGGGGGTGTCAAATCCTTTTATTTTCTTACCGAAATTGACAATGCCTCTATCAAGAAGATCGGTTACAAACGCAGGAAGTACGTTTCTCATATCTACGGGTGTTACCTTGCCGTTCATATAGGTGGGTTTAACTCGTCCGATCTTATCGGATACGCGACCGTTCAGGAAATCTCCGACCTTCTGCATGGGTGCGGAATAAGTTTTGTCGCCTGCTGTAAAAGCTTTTCTCTCAAGCTCTCTTTGAAATGCTATTGCCCCAGAGGGAGTAGCGCCGTAGTCATCCGGTAAGACTGACACTGCTAATGCCGCATTAGCATTATCACCGCCGCGGTCTCTGTAGCTCATTCCATTGGTGACTACTCCAAACTCCTCACTGGCAGCAGCCATGACTTCACCTCCGGGACACATGCAGAAGGAATATACTCCTCTGTTGCCTTCTCTGTATGAAACGTTATACTCTGCGTGGCCGAGTGTTTTATCACCTGCAAGTTTACCGAACATAGCTTCGTCTAACTCACTCTGCAAGTGTTCGATTCTGACGCCTACGGAAAATGCTTTGGCTTCGATCATATAACCGCTATCCATGAGAAGGCTGTAGGTATCCCTTGAGCTGTGGCCGATAGCAAGGACAAGCACGCCGTATGATACTTCGTCTCCGTTTACGAAAAGCTTATCACCTACAACTTCTGCTTTGCTATTGTAGTGGATCTCACCGCCAAGCTCTCGAATTTTACTGTCTGCATTTTCCACCACACGTCTGAGAATATCGGTACCAATGTGCGGCTTTGCTTTGGTCATGATATCTTCGGGTGCTCCCAATTCATAAAGCTTTGAAAGCACGTAAGAACAAAGTGGATCGTTTATTCTTGTTGTGAGCTTACCGTCGGAAAACGTTCCCGCACCACCGGCACCGAACTGAATATTACATTCGGTATCGAGGACAGCGGAAGAAATGAATCTTTCCACTGCTTTAACCCTTGACGCAACGTCTCCTCCACGTTCATAAACAATGGGAGAATACCCCTTTTCAGCAAGAGCAAGTGCGCAGAATATACCTGCAGGTCCAAATCCGATGACAACAGGTCGGCTGTCAAGCTTTTTATATCCCAAATTGACTTTATAATCTGCTTCGGTGTAAAGCTTAAACCCGGAATTATTAATACTGGGTATATTATTCTCATTATTTTCAATTTCAGCATAAACGGAATAAACAAGCTTAACCGCAGTTTTTTTTCTTGCGTCGATTGATTTTCTATGGATCGAAGTAGATAAACACTTGACGCCAAGTATATTCCTAATCTTACGGCAGGCTGAGTTTAATGCCGTTGCATCAGCATCGGAACCACTCATTTTACCGTCATAAGGGACTATTATATTCTCGATAAGTATTCGTGTCGTTACCATTTTATTACTCAATCTTAATCTGTATGGGATAAGAACCTACCTCAAATACGGTGTTGGAAAGTTCAGCATCTATATCTACTCCGGCGACGATAGATATAGTACCTTTACTGTCTGTATCAAATCCGCTGAGGTCTACAACAAGAGATATGTCCGATGTTTTAATCTCTGACAGGTCTTTTGCATAACCTCTGAGAGTTACTGTGGCTGTTTTATCAAGAACCTCATATTCGAGATCTGTAGGTGCACCTTTAGTTTCAATATTACTGATAGTGAACTGCTTAGTCTTCAAAGAGGGATCAAGCTCAACAGTAACCTTTACCTCTTTATCGGTGTCTGCGATAATAACATCATTTGATGCCTTTACCATCACGTCCATAGTGTAAGTGGAATCGGTAATGGCCTTTTCATCAATGACTATCTCATCAATAATTGACGAGACATCGCTAAACTTACTCTCGTCTCCCTTAACCGTTATGGTAGAAGGATTTACAGTAACCCTAACTGCGTTACTGTTAAACAATCCATACTTAAAGGATGTTACAACAGGGATCTCTTTAGAAACATAGATCGGAACTGTGACGTTGAGTTCAGTTGCGGAAGGTGTCAGGTAAGTCATGTCAATTTTTTCACCGTTAATGTCTACCAGGCTGATGGGGCATTTTGAAACAAACGATGAAGTCTTATCCTGCATATTGATAGCTACCTGCGCTCCACTAAGAGATTGGAGTTTATTCTTGGGACCGGTTACGGTTATTGAATCATATTCAAGCTTTATCTCACCAAGCTCATATGGGGATGTAAGAACAAAATTCTCAAGTTTACCGCTGACACTGAGACTTTTAACGTCGGTCTCATCTGCATAGATAGAGATGGTCGAGGGTTCGGGGGTAACTACCGAAATACCGTCGGGGGCATTTACGTGAACTGCAAGAGCATGAAGACCGGATTCTTTGATCTGACTAACGTCAACATACGCATAAAGGTCTTCGGCGGATAATTTATCGATTGCACTTTTCTTGCCCTTGAGATTAACATTGACCATATTCTGTGTATTTCCGTATACAGAAAGGCCTGATGTAGACTGCAGTCCTGCCTTATTTTCAATAACGACAGGTACTGATGCAATTACATCCTGAAATTCGGGACTTTCGGTCTGCATTACGTATATCCACATAACGAATGCGGCAACAAAGCAAAGTATCTTTGGAATAATATTATATTTTTGGGAAAATGAAACCTTTACTGCAGAGCTCTTATTCCCTGCTTCTCTTACAGTCCCATCGTAGTTTTTATTTTTCATTACTTCTCCTATCAGTCTCAGGCTAACAAATAGATCGGTATAATACTTTACTGTTTGCTATTAATACTGTTTTTGCTTTTTGGTGTAAATATATTCTTTATTAGGTATTTGCTGTTGTCAGAATTATTCGTAACAAGTCTGCTTCTGAGCTCGTCAGCTAAGGATTTTTTATCATATCCTCTGTAAAGCACACCTTCAACTGCAACGGATATAATACCCGTTTCCTCAGAAACAACAACTACCACGGCATCACTGTTTTCGCTGGCGCCGATGGCTGCTCTGTGACGTGTACCCAGATCCTTTACTATATCATCATTCTGGGACAGTGGAAGGAAACAGCCTGCCGCATGAAGTCTTGTATCTCTAACGATCAGCGCACCGTCGTGAAGAGGTGCTTTATTGAAAAAGATATTTTTGATAAGGAACGGACTGGGGTCCGCGTCGATTACAGTACCTGTAAGGATCAGATCCCCCAGTTTTGTAAGTCTTTCGATAACAATGAGTGCACCAGTTTTAGTACTGCTGAGATCGGCTGCAGCAGATGCAATGTTATTTATCATAAGATCTGTTTCGTCTGTTTTTGCGTCATTGATCTTCTTAAGTCTCAAGGGACCTGCGCCAACCTTTTCAAGAGCTGAACGAAGCTCCGGTTGAAAGATAATTGCAACAGCAATAAGTCCTGCCTGAAATACATTTTGAAGTATGAATTGAATGAGATACATATCAAACAACTCACTTACAAATTTTAGTAGAATAATTACTACGATTCCGAGCGCAAGACGCCCTGAGCGCCTTTCTTTCATAAATTTGTAAAGGAAATAAAACAGAATGGAAACACTTAAAATATCTACAATATCAAAGATACTAATTGTACGCACTGTTCTGAATATATCGCCGAAAAAAACCGCCATGTTTGCCTCCTGAGACAATAATTATATCATACTTTATACAAATAGCGTACACTATGCCAAAATACAATAATACATTTTAATTATATCACAAAACTGTATTTTTGTCAAACGCTGATAGGTATGATTTTTAAATAAGTTTATAAAATTTCCACTTAGTATTATGATACGTTATTTACTATAACGATGGGCAGATAAAAAAGGAAGATCATGTCAGACAAGCCATGATCTTCCTTTTATTATACGTTATTAATTAAGTAAACTCGTCGGTATGAAGTACATATTTAAATCCCACATAGGTATACACTGCGGACGTCTGATATACAGCTTATATTCTCCGAGCGTTTCCTTAACAAGCCGAGGAATATACCATATATCGTCTGTCCTGTGATAAACCGATACCGAGAGTATAGGCTTTTCTCTGTAAAGAGTTTTGACTCCTCCCAGAATTGCTTCTTTTTCAAAGCCTTCAACGTCCAACTTAATGTAATCGATACGGGATTCTCCGACGATATTGTCTATGGTATCAAGCATTACCTCACTTACCTTTGCCCTGCGATTTTTACCCGTTATACCTGAGCCGCGGCTGCCTGACGTCACGCTTTCGGAATAACCCGAATGATCGGAAAGAGCCGTTTCCAATGGAACGACGATCCCGCGAGCGGTATCGCTTTCGGCAAAAAACTGAAGCTTTTTAAAAGTCTTTGGGTCGGGCTCACACGCAATGATCTGCTTGATATCAGGAATAGCTGACAGCATATCTGTTGCACTGTCACCTTTGAATGCACCGCCGTCAAGGGCATATTCGACCTTGTCAAAACCGGGAATATTCCGCATACTGTCTTCCATTGATTCGCCTACTGACAGGTATTTTATGTCACCGGTTATGCGGAATCTTATAGCATCCTCGAATAATCTGCGGGAGGTATGGTCGGCTAAAAGCGAATATACGAATTCGAGCTTTTCAATATGCTCGTCAAGATACTTTGCATCAAATATCCCACCGCCGTACAGTGGGACCTCGGGAATTATGACTGTATGACGATCGGCAAGCTCTCTGAAATATGCCATAACATCGGGAAGTGACGTTCCGAATGCAGGAAGGATTATTATATCTTCGCCGTATTCCAAGATAATATCGTCATATGACTTCACGGGCATGTTACGGAATGTTCTGTTTCGAACAAATCCGTTAGATGCGAATACCGCATCGATCTTAATAGAGTATTTTTCACATGCATCGATTATCTTATCGGCGCCGTTACCTGTACCGTAAAGTATTATCGGTCTGTTTTCGGAGGAAAGCTTGTCCCAATACGTTAGGGTTCTCATTTATCTCATCCTTTCAGGTGTGGTCAAAGACTTAAAAAACTCTGTGCGTTGTTCCAAAGTACATCTTCAAGAACGTTTTCGTCAAGTCCTATCTTATAAAGTCTCTCAAGCTCCTCACCCGTTGTTTTAACGGGATAGTCTGTACCGAACATAAGCCTTTCAGTGCCGATATTATTAATAATATGGCGTCCATACTCGGGAGTAATTGCCCATAATGCACTTGAGGTGTCGTACCATACGTTTTCACGACCGGCAAGTAGAGGCATCGACTCCTCCCATGCTTTGTATCCCCCCAGATGAGCTGCACCTACTGTAAGACGGGGAAATTCCTTAAGTATCTTATCAAGCCGTGCGGGAGCTGAAAAACGGTATTCGGGACGATCGTCTCCCATGTGAAAATAGATTGGCATCTTACCTTCAATAAGATAATAGAGCTCGTAAAGACGTCGGTCATCTATATCAACTCCCTGAATATCCGGATGTATCTTCACGCCCTTAAGTCCGATGGAAACTGCATGATCAAGTGCAGCAGCAAAATCTGGAGTATCCTGATGGATACCCATAAAACCAACCGTCTTATAACCGTTGTTTTGAGATACCTTAACTGTTTCGGCAATAAAATCATTTACGCTTGTTACCTGAGTTGGATTTGTAGCAACACCAAGGATAAGAAATCCACCGACGCCGAATTCACTTCCCTGTTTTTCCAGATGAGAATAGGTTCCTTCGCCTTCAACTACAAAGTTATAAAAGGCGCCGAGATTGACCGATGCTTTCGAGGCGATCTTTTCGGGATATATATGGGTATGGATATCAAAAATTTTTCTCATTTGACACCTCTAAATTAAAAGATATATTGATTTAAAGCTTACGTTGTGGTATTATGAATACAGTAAACCAAGCAAAGCAAGAAAGGACTTTTACTATGGACTGCATTTTCTGTAAGATCGTAGTGGGAGACATTCCCTCTACAAAGGTATACGAGGACGACACGGTCCTCGCCTTCCGCGACATCAATCCTGAAGCTCCAACTCACGTTATCGTGATCCCTAAGGAGCATATTTCATCAGCAAATGAGATATGCGAGGCAAATTCCGCGGTAGTTGCACACATCTTTGAGGTAATACCCAAAATTGCCGCAGCGGAAGGACTTGTTGACGGATACAGAATTATTACTAATATCGGAGAAAACGCCGGACAGACAGTCCACCATCTCCATTTCCATCTTCTCGGCGGAAAAAAGCTTACCTTAAAACTTGCATAAATAAAGCAGAGGGCATACATTTGTATGCCCTCTGCTTTATTTCGGTTTGCCAAAGTAAGACGGCATTATTTTACGAATTCGTTATAAATAGCACTGAGTGCACGGTTGTAATCAGCCTCATTAACACCGATGATGATATTAAGCTCGGATGAGCCCTGGTCGATCATCTTGATATTTATATCACTTTCAGCACACGCCTTAAACACACGATAAGCAGTACCCTTTGCCTTAACCATCGCACGTCCAACTACTGCGATAAGCGCAAGTCCGTCTTCAATAGCAATGTAGTCGGGATGAGTTGTAGCACATATACGGTTAACAATGCGCTCACGACATTCTTCAATTTCATGTGTGTTGAGGATAACGCACATAGAGTCGATACTTGAAGGAAGATGTTCGAAAGAAATACCTTCTTTTTCAATAGCCTCAAGAACCTTACGACCGAACCCCGTCTCGGAGTTCATCATAGCCTTTTCGATTGAAAGAACTGAGAACCCTTTCTTACCCGCTACACCTGTAATAATGGATCGTGTATCGTACATGTCTGTTCTGGGAACGATCATCGTACCACGGCTTGCTGTATTATTGGTATTACGGATATTGATCGGGATACCAGCAACTCTTACAGGGAATATGGAATCCTCATGAAGAACGCCAGCACCCATGTAGGAAAGCTCACGAAGCTCCTTGTATGTGATGGTATCGATGGGTTTGGGATTATCTACAATACGGGGATCCGCCATGAGGAAGCCGTCAACGTCGGTCCAGTTTTCGTAAATATCAGCGGATACGGCTCTTGCTACAATGGATCCTGTGATGTCGGATCCACCTCTGGAGAATGTCTTGATGGTTCCGTTGGGCATAGAACCGTAGAAACCGGGGATAACAGCATGCTCATGCTTTGCGAGTTTTGTTGAAAGAAGCGTGTTCGTCATTTCAGCGTCAAACATACCGTCATCACCGAACTTGATGAACATTGTTGGATCTACGAAATCGTAACCAATATATTCTGCAAGGATCTTACCGTTAAGGTACTCACCGCGGCTTGCAGCATAGTCACGACCTGCGTGATGCTTGATAGACCACTTGATATGGAGATATTCATCGGAAAGGTCAAGATCAAGTCCGAGATCGTTTACTATAGCATCGTATCTTTCAATTATCTTATCAAATACGCTGTCGATAGGATCCCCCTCGGAAGAAAGATTATAGCACTGATAAAGCATATCCGTAACTTTTTCGTCTTCCTTGAAACGCTTGCCGGGAGCAGAAGGCACTACGTATCTGCGTGCACCGGGCTCAGCAGTAATGATACTCTTTACTTTTTTAAACTGCTCGGCATCAGCAAGAGAGCTTCCTCCGAACTTGACTACCTTAAGACAGTCTGTATATCGTTCAGCAAAAACGTTTTCCATATATTGTTCCTCCGCAAACCGTCTGTATCAGCCTAAAAATCTGAAAACGGTACTACTTTCAAAAATAATTATACATGGTATATTATATTTAATGGACTCTTAAATGTCAATGTTATTTTTAGACAAATATACGGCTTAAATCGGGTTATATCTACTACACTATATTGACACAGGCCGACAAATGATGTATAATATTTATAATAAAATTTCGTGTATAAACTCCCGAGGGGACAATTTATGAAAAGGTATTCTATATTTACAAAAGCTGATATTCTCATTCCCGACACAACTAAGGCAGGTACTGATTTTGGTAAGTGGGCTGTTATCGCCTGTGACCAGTTTACATCCGATATTTCTTATTGGAATGAAACTGAGAGAATTACCGATGGTTATCACTCAGCATATGACTACATACTTCCTGAAGCGTATCTTAACACGCCTAAGGAAGCACAAAAGCGCGCATCATTTAAGGACGCCATGACCCAAATACTTGACTCTGACATTTTTAAGACCGTCAACGGATATATTTATATTAAAAGAACTCTTTCTGACGGCAAGGTCAGACACGGTATTCTCGGAATGCTTGATCTTGAGCAGTACGATTTTTCAAAAACTTCAAAATCCAATATCCGTGCAACTGAGGAAACCGTTCCCGACAGAATTCCTCCGCGAAGTGAGCTGAGACAAATGGCGTCTGTTGAACTTCCTCACGCAATGGTTTTTGTCGATGATGTTACAGATCTTTTTGACAAGGCAAATAAAATTGCTGAGAATAGTCCCGTTATATATGATTTCGACCTAATGCAGGGCGGAGGTCATATCTGTGGACACTTGATCGAAGGTGAGACTGCCGATGTCTTTGGAAGATATATAGCAGAAAATGAGGCGGCTTGCAAACTTCCCTACGCTGTTGGTGACGGAAACCATTCTTTAGCCGCAGCAAAGCATCTTTATGAAAAGATAAAGGCTGAACTTGGAGATGACGCCAATGATCATCCTGCGCGCTATGCTCTTTGTGAGATTGTATCGATCTATGATGATGCAATAGAATTCGAGCCTATACATAGAATTCTTAAAAATGTTGACGTTACTGACGTAATTACATCCCTACGCAAAATAGCTTCTAAAGACGAAGGTATACAAAAAATCCGAATTATCACTAAAGATACTGAAAACGTGTATTCTTTTCTCAAAACATCACACGATATGACTGTCGGAACTCTTCAGAATTTTATCGATAGTTACGTAAGTTCGCATCCCGGTGCTTTATGCGACTACATTCACGGAGAGTCAGAGCTTCGTGGTTTGATTGACGAAAACTCGGTGGCATTTATGTTTGATGGGTTTGACAAGTCTTTGCTGTTCTCTTACATTCAAAACGGTCCCATGCCAAGAAAAACTTTCTCAATGGGGGATGCTAAAAGTAAGCGTTATTATCTTGAAGCGAGAAAAATCGTTAAGTAAATATGGGCGAAAGCTCAAAATATAAAAATATAAATCAAGAAAGGAAATTTTCTATGGAAATTTTGATCACAATCATCGTTATCGCAATACTTGCGATACTCCTCTCATGCATCCGTATTGTGCCCCAAGCAACTCAGGACGTTGTTGAGTTCCTCGGAAAATACAGAACAACGTGGGATGCGGGAATCCACATGAAGATCCCGCTCCTTGAGAGAGTTGCCAAGCGTATCACTCTCAAGGAACAGGTCATTGACTCTCCTCCGCAACCCGTTATCACAAAGGATAACGTTACGATGCAGATCGACACAGTCGTGTTCTTCCGCATCTTTGACGCAAAGCTTTATTCATACGGTGCAGTCAATCCTATAAATGCTCTTGAAAATCTCACAGCAACTACTCTGCGTAACCTTGTAGGTGAGTTGGAACTTGACGGCACACTTACTTCCCGAGACACGATCAACGGGAAGATGACGGCTATCCTCGATGATGCAACTGACCAATGGGGCATCAAGGTAAATCGTGTTGAGCTCAAAAACATCATACCTCCCGCTGAAATACAGAACGCAATGGAAAAGCAGATGAAGGCTGAACGCGACAGACGTGAGACCCTTCTACAGGCAGAGGGTCACAAGGCTGCATCCATCACAAGAGCAGAAGGTGAAAAAGCGGCTCTCATTCTTGCAGCTGAAGGTGAAAGAGATGCACGCATTGCACGTGCAGAAGGTGAAGCTAAAGCTATCCTTCTTGCAAAAGAGGCTGAAGCTCAGGGACTTGAGCTTCTCAGAAAAGCCGCTCCCAACCTTGCAGTGCTTGAACTTAAGAAGTATGAAGCACTTGTAAAGATGGCTGACGGCAAGGCATCAAAGATAATCGTTCCGACGGATACTGTTAATGCAGTAAAGGCAAACGTACTTTTCTCTGAGACCACAGGTCTCGGTGACGTTACTCCTTCAGCACCTGACGAGGCAGTTCCCGACGAATCAGATCCCTGCTGTGACAGATTCAATAAGTAATACAAAAAAAGGTGAGTTCAAAATGAACTCACCTTTTTTGTAATCAAAATTCGTTTATTCTTTGTGGGGGACGAGGTAATAGATGATATGATCTTCTTCACCAACAAGCATTTCGTTTGCGGGTGTGGTCACCTCATGTCCGTTGATTTTGTATTCCCAAACATATTTATAACCCTCGGTAGTGTTTTCTGCCTTACCTCTGATTGAAACGATGCGATCATCCTTTACTTCAAATTTTACGTCATTGTCGGTAAATATCTTTGTTACGGCATCAAGAACTGTAACGTCACTACCGTCTACATTCTCAATGTCAGCATACATTACCTCAACGATCCTTGTCTTAAA
>JAZUBZ010000086.1:0-12345 GCA_045638805.1 Eubacteriales bacterium | reverse complement strand
CTTTATAGTATAACATAAAAATTAGTCAACCACCACCTCGAATTTGAGGTGATGGTTGTTACAAATTTTAGAATATTTCGCGTTAACTCATGAATAACGTTCAAGAGCTCGATTTAAAGGTTCGTTTCTATTTTGGAGTTCTGCAAGCTTTTTTATAATATAGGCTTTCTTATCTCTAACTTTTGTTACCTGCATCTCTGTGCCGCCGCGGTGATGAAGGTCACTTTCCATTCTTACAAGAAAAGCCCTTGCAATGACAAGGAAAATAGCTTCTCCTGTCTCTTCAAAGTTACTAAACAGTATATTACCGTAACGTATGGCACGTTCAACCTTTTCATCCATAGAAAGGGAAGGGTCAAAGAACAGCTTTCTACCAAGCTTATCAGCCGCAAAGTCTGCAAGCTCATACATATTTTTCTGCACATGGAAATAGTATTCGTCTGTATCTTTGGCAAATAACTGCTCTGTTTTTTGTTCTCCCGTAGTGAACCAATCGGTAAATTTTGTTTTGTATATTTCAAGTGCTTCTTCGGTTTTTCCTTCTGCATGCAGGATCTTTGCTCGCATGTTCCAAGCCCCGAGACGAATGTTTTCCTCTGTACAGCTTTCAAGTAATTTTTCGCATATGGCGAGAAACTCATCTTTGTGAGCTATTAACACTTCGGGATCGTTATCAGCTAAGTCACCGCCAACGTTCCACATATAGTAATGCATGATGCGGTAGTCGTTAGGATAATCGCGATAAGCCTTAACGATGATCTCCTCACGTGCTTTATCATTTCCCCAATGCTTTTTGTAAGAGTCAATAATATCATCGATCTGTGCTTGAACTTTCTCTCTGTCGTAACCCATAAGTTCGTCCAGGGTTACTTCAAAGAAGTACGCAAGAGGTTGGAGAAGGGTAATATCAGGAAATGTTTCGCCTCTCTCCCACTTGCTTACTGCAGCACAAGTAACGCTCATAGCGACCGAAAGTTGTTCTTGTGTGATATTTTTCTCTGTGCGTAAGCGTTTGATATTCTCACCGATAGTCATTTTCATAATCATAACTCCTTTAATATTTAATTCAGCCGACGTCTGCTTCTGATTAAATTATATCACAAAAATGCTTTCGGTAAAGGTATTATTAGTTAAGCGTATATTAACCGTAAGTTGAAAAAATATAGTATTAGTTTCGCCAACCTTATCCCCGTCCATACGGTGACAGTTTCGCAATCTCCCGACGCATCACGATAAGCACCGTCACGTTGATCACCGTCATAACGCCAACGGTCAGATCTGCTGCGACCCACATGGATGAGGTGTCTGTGACTGTACCGATAAGCGAAACTGCAGATGCGCATATTACGTAAAGCTTGGGAGCTGTACGTGAGGATGTAAAATACCCAACGCAAACAGATCCGTAGTATATTTGCGCTATAACCGTGGCGAGTGCGAACAGTACCACCGATACAGCGATTATCCATTCGGCGACGGGACCGAGGGAAAGACGGAATGCTCTAAGTGTCAAAGGAACTCCGTCAAGACCGTAAAGTCCGTATTTCTTCTGCGCGATAAGTATAACGAGAGCCGTCATCGAGCATAGCAGGATCGTATCAGCAAACACTTCAAAAATACCGAAACAGCCTTGATGATGCGGACTTTCAACGTCAGCGGATGCGTGGGCCGTTGGAGAAGTACCGCATCCTGCTTCGTTTGAAAAGATTCCTCTTGTAATTCCATATCGTACTGCTTCTCTCAAACCGAAGCCAAGCGCACCGCCACCTGCAGCTTTAAGTGAAAAAGCTCCTGACAGGATGTCCGCTAACACTTCGGGGATATATCCGTATCCTCTAATTATGACACTCATCGACATTAAAATATAAACTCCTGACAAAAACGGGATCAGCGCATACGTGACGGATGATATCTTTGACGCACCCAAAAGACCTACACATAACACGCATATTGCTATAATTCCACCGATCACCGCAGGATGAACGGAGGGAATTGCCGCTGCGGCAGAGTTTGTCTGGACCAAATTCCCTGTGACGAACGAGTTTATTATACACAGCAGTGCAAACACTCCGCCGCCAATGTATGACGCTTTTTCTCCTGCATAGTTTACGAATCCGTTTCGGAGAGTGTACATGGCACCGCCTCTGTATCCGTCTTTAACCCGTACACGGTATTTTACGGCAAGAGCGACCTCGCCGTATTTCACGCTCATTGAAACGACAGCGCCGATGAGCATCCATAAAACAGCTCCCGCACCGCCTGCGGTGATAGCCGTTGCAACACCGGCAATGTTTCCGACCCCCAGTGTTCCTGCAAGAGCAGTACACATTGCTTTTACGGGACTTTCACCGCCTTTAGATGCCGCTTCTTTCAGCGTTTTAATGTATTTACCACTAAATAAAATTTTGAATATACCAATGCGCCTTGACAGAATAACACCGCACAGTATTAGAAGCACGGGCATGACAGTTCCAGTCAGTATTTCTGTAAATCTTATAAGCATAACTTAATTCCGCAAAAAGCCGTGTGCATGGACGTCATGCACACGGCTGAAGTCTTCGTGATAAACTATATGACATAGCTTTCGTGAAGATACACGGTATTTAATTATTTTGTCATCTTACGCATAATTTCCCATCCGTTGGTGTCTGAGAAACATACTACAAGACCGTCGGAGCAGGAGGAAATGTGTGAGTACGCAAAGGGCAGAACGATGTTACCTGCGGTGTCGATCATACCGAATCTGCCGTCTCTTGTTTTGAGAACTGCAAGTCCCTCACAGAAAGCCTCTGCATAGGAGTAGATAGGCTCAGCGATCCACGCGCCGGTATGATCCATGAAGCCGTAAAGCCCGTCCTTTTCAAGGAGTATCATTCCGTCGGAGTACGCTTTGAGGTTATAACCGACGGGAAGTGGGAATCGCTCTCCCTTTGTGTTGATAAGAACCTCTTCGCTTGAGTAGACCTGAATTCTGTTGTTTTTGTCGTAGTTCCAGTAGTCGATGGTTTCAAATCTCGCTCTGACAAGACCATTTTCGTAATAGAAATAACCGATGCTTTCGGGACCTCTCGTAATGGGGGGCATATAGTTTTCGATAACGTAACGGTCAGCATTTTCGTTGTTGTACTTGCGGAGAGTATTAAACGCACGGTTACCTGACGCATTTATGAAATACATACCGCCGTCCTGGTAGTAACCCTCTTTGTAAACGCACGCAAGACCACCGCGGAAGTTGTACGCCTGCTCGAATTTTTCGTCATTCAGTAAATTTCCGTAGCGCTTGTACGACCAGTCAACCTTGTGATCCATCTTTAGCTCACCGTCGATATTCAGGTGATACTTATCGTACGTCTCACCGAAGAGCGAAATGTTTGAATCGGGAATTCCGTAGTAGGAAGGATAGTTGAAGTAAAGACCGCGGCTTTCAAGAGAATCCTTGTATTGTGAAGGTGTGAAGTAACCGGCGTCGGAAAGGGAATAGTATGCCTTTACTTCTTCGGTTACGGGATTTCCCTTGCCCTCATTTTCGAGCTTACCCTTTATGATAACTGTTTCTTCCTTTTCGTGCGGTTCACGGTCTCTTTCTACCGTTTCAGCTTCTTTGTCTCTGATGACGGTCTCACCGTCGAATCTTCCGCTTTCAACCGTTGTCGTACGGTAGAAGAGAGGATTGCCGTATGAGTCGCGAGTGTACGCCGGAATGTAGTTTGTGTCACTGAAGGCAGTTAGATGACGTCCTTTCGTCGAGTAAACGTCAAGTGTATTTCCGTTGTCAACAAAGATAAAACCCATGTAAAGCTCAATGGCTGGTCTGTCAGCTTCAATGTCGGTATACTCGGGGGTAAACTGACTGTAGTCAGACTTCTGTACGTATTTGAGCGTTTGCTCCGTACGTTTTCTCAATGAGAAACTATCCGGAAGATCGAAGTCAGTTGTCCATTTTGCAAGGATAAAGTTTCCCGCCTCGTACCTGAGGTCAGACGTGTGGTACCCTGATGACGACAGCCTGCCGGCACCGGCCATATCCTTGAATTCAGAGGAAAGCTTGGATTGCTCGGAAACCTTAACAACTGAATCCTCGGTAGAGGAAGCAACGATGCCCGCGATTTCCTCGTTGGTGAGCGTTGACTCCTTGTCGAGGTCAACGAATATACTTCCGGGAGGGGTTGTCAGATCAGCCTTGTCGCCAGAGTGATCGGTGATGTTGATAATAGGCTTTTCTCCTCTTCCGAGCAGATAAAGACCGCCGAGCAGGAGTACCGAAGCACAGACAAGAGCGAGTGCCCCGAGCACATGGGAAAATTTTGATTTAAATAATCGTTTCATTTTTATTTGATGCGCCTTTCAGGTGGCTGTATCATTTGTGGTATTTTGAACCTGAGATTATCTCTCCCGCACGGTATATCTGCTCGTAGAGCATGACTCTTGCTAACTTGTGGGGAAAGGTCATTTTTGACATGGATAGCTTAAGTGTAGCGAGACGCTTAACGTCATCGGAAAGCCCGTGCGACGATCCTATTATGAAGCATACTGATGAAAAACCCTTAAGAGGGGCAGACTCGATATGATCGGCCAGCTCCTCAGAGGACATATGCTTTCCTTCAATACACATCGGGATAATACACGCCTTTTTCGGGATAGCGTCAATGATACGCTCTGCTTCTTTTTTTAAAACGGCGGAGATTTGTGACTCCGACGGGTTATCTGGAGTCTTTTCTTCTTTGATCTCTATTTCCGTGATGCGGCATGATCCGGAGAGGCGCTTTTTATATTCGTCAGCAGCGTCTTTAAAATATCTTTCCTTAAGCTGACCTACAGCAATAACGGTAACGGGAAGCATTCTTGAACCTCATTTCCGGATTTAAGCGAAAAAGCTTTCGAGAAGGAGCATTACGTAATCTATCATAACAGTAAGTGCCATAGGAGCAATTATGAAAAGAAGGGATCTTGCCTGTGCCTTGCCTTTGGCATACCTCTCGCAGAAGAGCTTTTTTTCTTCGGTGTCCATATCTGCGGGAGTCAGAACAGGCTCAGTAGAGAAGGTGAAGCCGTTTTTAGCATAATACACGCAGAACAGTACTGCAATGGTGAGGGCGTATATGCTCGAACCAACGTAGTATATCACTACATTTAATTTGCCGAACTCGATGATACCTCTGTATACGAGAAAAGCGATACAGAAGTTTATAACAAGCTTGAGAAGTGTACGTTTGCCTTTTTTTGAAAGTCCTTTTTTGTTGCTTTTCATACTTACACTCAGAAAGTAAGCTCAACAGCACCTGCGCGGCGCACGGAAAGAACGTGACAAGCACCTTCGCCGAACACACCGTCCATAAGTGCACGGTATTCCTCGGTGAACTCGGAGGGAACGAACGCCTGGATGGTACCTGCAAAGCCACCACCGTGAACACGGCAAGCTGCTCTCTTGTCGTCAAGGTAATTTTCGGTAATGCAGAGAGCGAGAGAAAGTCCCTGCTCGGCAACGTTCTTTGTTGTGTATACGTTCTGGAGGAACTTGAAGCTTGAGTTACCGCTTCCAACAACTCCGCGGAAGAACGCGTCAAGGTCACCTGCCTTCAGCGCTTCGACCTGAGCGGCAACTCTTTCGTTTTCTGCAACGAAGTGGAATGCACGGAGGAGCGCTCTGTCACCGCAAGTCTTGCGGATTTCGGCAGCGGATGCTACCAGATCGTCTCCGCTGAGACCGCGAAGCACCTCACGTCCCATAACCTTTGCAACAGACTTCATTTCAGCGGGAACGGAAGCGTAGTCCTCGTTAAGGTCTGCGTGGTTTCCGCCTGTGTTAACGATGCAGAGTGAATAACCCTCTCGGCTAAGGTCGAAATCCATGCTCTCAATAACGGGAGATGTAGGATCTGCAAAATCGATGGTGATGAAGCCACCTACAGCGCAGGCTGTCTGGTCCATAAGACCGCAGGGCTTACCGAAGTACTTATTCTCGGCAAACTGAGCCATCTTAGCGATCTCAACGTTAGATACCTTACCGTCGTTGTAGAGGTAGTTGAGGATGTTACCTACCATTACCTCGAAAGCGGCGGAAGAGGAGATACCGGAACCCTTAAGTACGTTGGAAGTTGTATATGCATTGAAGCCACCGATCTTGTATCCTGCATTAAGGAACGCTTTCTGCATACCTGCGATGATAGCCGCGGATGTAAAGAAGAGGCTCTCGTCGGGCTCAGCACACTTGCCTTCAGCAACAACGTCCTCAGGGAAGCCTTCGCTCTTGATGCGAACAACACCGTCCTCGGTGGGAGCGACAACTGCGAGAATGTCAAGGTTAACGGAAGCAGCAATGACGCGGCCGTAGTTGTGGTCTGTATGGTTACCGGAGATCTCACTTCTACCACCTACGGAGAAGAGACGTACGCCTTCCATGTCACCGTATACGGAATTGAATGCGTCTGCAGCGTTGCAGTAACGAGCTCTCTCGCCCTCGATCTTCACGGGAGAAACGGAGCAGAGATCTGTAAGTGTGCTGTCAAGCAACCCCTCGTTTATTTTTGCCTTGATGTTAACAGTTTTCATTTGTTTATACCAGCCTTTCGGTTTATTTTCAAATATTAAGCATATATGATGCTATAGTCGACTACATTATACTATTTTTTTATCAATAGTACAAGACGAATATGTAAATTAATTTTAAAAGAGGGCGAAAGTATTGGATTTTTTTGAAAAACCTGCATTACTTAACCTGATTTATAATTGAGTTTTTTACTGTGTACTAAAAACAATGTTGCGATGCTGAAAAAAATGTGATATAATGTTTTACAGAAAAGATTGCGTTTGAATGATTTCATAAAGGAAATTGATTGCGATATGATTAAAACGAATATTGAATTTTTGAGAGATCCCTTTGCCATAGAACGTGACGGTATATATTACGTATACGGAACTGGTGTTGATAACGATGACTGGGACAACACCGTGTGGACGTGCTATAAAAACACAAGCGGCAGACTTGACGGCGAGTGGGTCAAGGTAGGTGCTGTAGCCGAAATGCCTGAATGGGCAACCAAGAATCGCTGGGCACCAGAGGTCCACCTTTACCGTGGGGAATATTATCTTTTCGGAACCTACTACTCCGAGGTGACGGGCAGAAAGGGATGCGCCGTGTTCAAGTCATCCTCTCCCGAGGGACCGTTTGTTGAAGTGTCAAGCGGACACATTAATCCTCCTGACATGGAGTGCATCGACGGCACCCTTTACGTAGACGAAGAGGGAACACCTTGGATGATATTCGTCCATGAGTGGAACCACACCGATGACGGTGTTGGCAGAATGTGCGCCGCTAAAATGTCGGATGACTTGACTTGTTTTACGTCTGATCCTATTGAACTCTTCCGTGCAAATGAACCCGTATGGGCGGAAAAAGACTCCTTTGTTACAGACGGATGCTTTATGTATAAGTGTAAAACGGGTGAGCTTCTTATGCTGTGGTCTAACTTCGAAGCAGACGGATATTGCGTAGGTGTGGCAAGAAGCGACAATGGCAAGGTTGACGGAAACTGGTCTCACGATGAAAGACTACTGTTTTCCAAGAAGCTTTCCGGTGAGCACGGCGGAGGTCATGGAATGATATTCAAAGACACGGATGAGAAATTGTATCTTTGCCTGCATACACCCAATCACCCCTCACCCGAAGGCGGTGAACGCACCGTATTTATTCCGATATATGAGGAAAACGGCACTCTTGTGACCGTATTTGATTGACAGACGATGAAGATTTATTCCGCGCTTGCCCCTATGGCAGGCTTTACCGATATGCCCTTCAGAGTAATCTGCTCCGAGATGGGCGTATCCCATACAGTGTCGGAAATGATTTCCGCGGCGGCGATATGCTATAAAGACAAAAAGACAGCGGAGCTGTGCCGCATTTCGGAATCCGAGGCACCTTGCGCTCTTCAGTTATTCGGTCACGACCCTGCGCAGATGGCGTACGCGGCAGAGGAGCTTATCTGTAAGGCAGAAGAAGGCAAAAAGCCCGTTGCCATCGACATAAACATGGGCTGTCCCGTAAAAAAGATAGTAACCTCGGGCGACGGAAGTGCCCTTATGAAAACGCCCGACGTAGCAGAAGCTGTTGTTCGAGCAGTACATAATGTGACTGAGAGATACGGTGTTCCGCTGTGGGTAAAGATACGCGCAGGATGGAACAGCGCAAGCATCAATGCACCCGAATTTGCAAAAATGCTTGCAGAAAACGGAGCATCTCTCATAACCGTACACGGAAGAACGAGGGAGCAGATGTACTCGCCGTCCTCCGATAACGGAGTTATCAGAAGAGTACGTGAAGCAGTACCCGCAGGTATTCCCGTTATTGGAAACGGGGATATTTGCTCATACGCAGATGCTGTAAGGATGATTAACGAAACAGGATGTGACGGCGTTGCGGTAGGACGTGCCGCACTCGGTGACCCGTGGATATTCAGATCCCTTTCCGAAGGCAGGGAATACGTCCCCACAGTTAGCGAAAGAATTGATATGGCGCAAAGGCTGACCCGCGACGTTGTCTCTCTCAAGGGAGAGGTGTGCGGTATCAGAGAATCCCGCGGCAGAGCGGCACATTTTATACGCGGTATCAGGGGTTCTGCGGCGGTAAGAGAAAAGCTAAACCGCGCTGTAAGTCTCAGTGAGTTTTCCGAGGTATTGAGTACACTTAAAGAACAGCAAGAGATATAAAGGAGCGAAATCAATATGAATTATAACGAATTAAAAGGTACGGGAATCCCCAAGTTTCCCGCTAACTCAAGAGTATGCTTCCTCGGCGACAGTTTAACGTCGGGCTCACTTTGGGTACAGATGATATTCGATCTTTATCTCAAGATGTGCCCCGAAGATTCTGTCCGTATCTACGACTGCGGAATCGGTCAGGGAACAGCCGCATACGGACTTTCAGTGCTTGAAGAAGACCTTTATTCGTTCGATCCTACTCACGTTGTTATAATGTACGGTTGGAATGATATGAACGGTTTTGCAGGAGGAGCTGAAGATAAGATGAACTCCTTCTACCGCAACATGAAAAAGCTTGCTGAAACCCTCATATCCCGCGGACTTACCGTTTACTTTATGAGCGAGCCTGCGTGCGTGCTTGAGAAGCCTGAAATACAAGAATGCAAGATCATAAGTACCGTTATGAACAGACTTGCAGAGGAATTTGGAACGTATTGCTGTGACCTTTACAAGGTGTTCTCGCCCTATATCAGAGAGGGTATGATACAGGCTGATAAATTACATCTTACACCTCTCGGAGATTCCGTGCTTGGAAGAGTGTTCTTACATCTCCAGGGATTTGATGGCTTCACACCCGATGACGAAGGCTTTTTCGATATGTATGAAGTCTCCTACGACCTTGACCACAGAATGATATTTAACCAAAGGATAAGAACTGTACGCCTTGCCGAAATTAGTATTTCCACCTACGGCGATACTATTGAGGAGAAGACGCAAAGACTGTACCGCCGCCTTGAAACAAGAGCGGACGGAGCATGGGATGATTTCTGTTATTACAGAGCCATCGACTTTATCGAGAGATACCCCCATATGAAATTCTACCGTGAAGAGCTTGACAGAACTACGGAGAAAATGATAGCGGATGCTTTGAAGGGGTAAGATTTAACGTATACGTTCGCATTCCGATTTTGGATTAACGTAAGAATCTTAGTGATAATAGAAGGAAGGATTATCTATGAAATTTCTTGTAATAAACGGCCCTAATCTTAATATGCTCGGTATTCGCGAGCCCGGTATTTACGGCTCGGAGACCTACGAAGACCTTACCCGCGTTATAACCGACGCCGCTGTGGGCAGAGGAGTTGACGTGGAGATATTCCAGCACAACCATGAGGGAGTGATCGTTGATAAGATTCAGTCTGCCCTCGGTAAGTTTGACGGTATCATCATAAATCCTGCGGCTTATACCCACACAAGCGTCGCTATCCTTGACGCATTGAAGGCGGTAGCGATCCCTGCAGTTGAGGTACATATTTCCGACGTTTCGGAAAGGGAAGAGTTCAGACAGATATCCTACGTAAGACTTGCCTGCATCGATACCTTTGCGGGATACGGCTTTGACGGATACGTGATGGCAATGGACCGCCTCGTGGCACATCTTAAAGATTAAAACCTATTAAAAATACCGAAGACTTTATTTGTACAGTTTTCGGTATTTTTTTGTTTTAAGCTCGGTATTTTCGGTAAATATATTTTATCAAAAAAATGCCCATTTACTTGACCTCGCACGTGATTTGGTGTATAATAATAAAAGCGAAACTATGCGCAAATTTTGTAAGGGAGAGCCGTTGGCTGATCTTGATATATGGTAACTATAACAGGCGTTTTGCCGAAGTCACGTGCTTTTTCTGCGGGACTTCGAGAGGGAGATGTTCTTCTCGAGATCAACGGGCGTGCTATAAAGGACGTTCTTGACTACAGATTTCACCTTGCCGCAGAGAAGGTCGTGCTGAAGGTCCACCGCGGCGCCGACATACTTGATTTTACGATAAACAAAGCGGAGTACGACGATATCGGTCTTGAGTTTGAAACTCCCCTCATGGATAAAAAGCACAGATGCGAAAACGGTTGCATATTCTGCTTTATCGACCAGAATCCGAAAGGAATGAGAGAGAGCATCTATTTCAAGGACGATGACTCAAGACTTTCCTTCCTTCACGGAAATTATATCACCCTTACGAATCTTACAAGGGAAGACATCGACAGAATAATCGAGATGCATATATCTCCTGTAAACGTGTCTGTACACACAACAGACCCTGAGCTGAGAGTTAAGATGATGAAAAACAAGCGCTCGGGCGAGGTACTGTCTTATCTGCGAATCCTTGCGGATGCGGGCATCAAGCTGAGGGGGCAGATAGTCCTTTGCCGCGGTGTTAACGACGGCGAGGCACTTGTAAGAACGCTCCGTGACCTGTCAGAGTATTATCCCGCACTTGATAGCGTATCCGTAGTCCCCGCGGGACTTACCTCTCACAGAGAGGGTCTTTATCCGCTGTCTCCGTTCACTCCCGAAGAGTGTCGCGAGGTGATAGAAACCGTAACCTCGTTTGGCGACGGATGTACCCAAAAATACGGCGAGCGCATTTTCTACGTATCCGACGAGTTTTACGTCAAAGGCGGTGTGCCGCTTCCGGAATACGAGTTTTGGGGAGAGTTTACCCAGATCGAAAATGGTGTCGGTATGATCTCATCCTTTGAGCATGAGTTCAGCTTGATGGCAGAAACGCTGTCAGATGAAGAGCGTCAAATTTCACGTCACCTGTCCGTTGCAACGGGCGAGGCGTCATACGATATGTTCGTAAGACTTTTTGAAAAGCTACAAGAAATCGCACCTAATGTAAAGGTTGAGCTTTACAAAGTGAAAAACGAATTTTTCGGTGGAGAGGTTACCGTTACGGGACTTCTCACGGGAGTCGATTTTGAACGTGAGCTTACGGGATGTGAGCTTGGAGAAGAGCTTTTCCTCTCACGCACCACGCTTAGAAGTGAAGGGGATCTGTTCCTTTGCGGAATGACTCCTGCCCAGCTTAGTGAAAAGCTTGGCGTAGATATATGCTTTGCAGATAACGACGGAGGAGAATTTTTACTAAAACTTCTCGGTCTTGAATAACAGTTAAACAGTGAATGAAAAGAACCGCCCCACGGCGGCACGGAGGTATAAACATGGCTAAACCCGTACTTGCTATTGTAGGTAGACCTAATGTTGGTAAAAGTACACTTTTCAATAAGCTCATCGGTGAAAGACGAGCTATAGTTGAAGATATTCCCGGAATTACACGCGACCGTATCTACGGCGAGACAGAATGGAGAGGCAAGAAGCTTATCGTTATCGATACCGGTGGAATCGAGCCTCAGAGCGATGACCTCATCATCTCCAAGATGCGTGAACAGGCTCAGATCGCCATCGACACCGCAGACGTTATCCTTTTCGTATGCGATATCAGAACGGGTCTTCTTGCGGACGACATGGACATCGCCCTTATGCTGAAGAAGAGCGGTAAGCCCGTTATCCCCTGCATCAACAAATCCGACCGCGTTGGTAACGTAGCTCCCGAATTCTACGAATTCTATTCTCTCGGATTCGATATGGAGCCCGTTGCACTTTCCGCCCTTCACGGAAGCGGAAGCGGTGACGTGCTTGACGCGGCAATGTCCTGTCTCCCTGATTTTGACAGCGAGGATGAGGATCCAGACGTTATTAACGTAGCCGTTATAGGTAAGCCCAATGCAGGAAAATCTTCTATCATTAACCGTATGTGTGGTGAGGATAGAGTAATCGTTTCGGATATTGCGGGCACAACCCGTGATGCC
>JAZUBZ010000085.1:0-3222 GCA_045638805.1 Eubacteriales bacterium | reverse complement strand
ACTTCCCCGTACGTGAAGACGTTGTTGCTAACGAAAACTGGGCAACAGAAGCAGCTACATACGTTAACAACGGTCCTTACACAATGACCGGTTGGGAGCACAACTCTGTTATCACTCTTACAAAGAATGCTAACTACCACGCTGCTGACACAGTAACAATGCCCGAACTCAAGTTCTATCTTTCCGATGATGCTAACAACATGCTTACAAACTTCAAGAACGGTTCCTGGGCTCTTATCGATGACGTTCCCACAAACGAAATCGCTAACCTCAAGAAGGACTATGCTGATGAGTTCGTAATCGCTGGCCAGATCGGTACATACTATGTATGCTGGAACGTTAACGAAGAAATCCTTCCCGAAGGCAACACTCTTACAGGTGCAGAAGCTGAAGCTGCTAAGGCAGAAATCAGAAACGCTATCGGTCTCCTCTTCGACAGAAACTACATCGTTGAAGAAGTTGCACAGGGCGGTCAGGTTCCCGCTTCCTCATTCGTTGCTATGGGTATGACAAATCCCGACGGTACAGAGTTCTACAAGACAGCTAACAGCACAGAAGATGCATTCGACGGCTACTATGATGTATCCAAGGAAGCTCTTCAGACTAACTTCGACGCTGCTATGGTAACTCTTAAGAAGTACTATGCATTCGACGAAGCTACAGGCAAGTTCACAAACTTCCCCAAGCTTACATATCTCTACAACACAGCTGACAGCCACAAGGCTATCGGTGAATACCTTGCAGGTGCTCTTGATGCAGTAGGCATCACAATGACACTTGAAAATCAGGAATGGGCTACATTCCTTAACACAAGAAAGGATGGCCAGTACTCCATCGCTCGTAACGGTTGGGTTGCTGACTACTCAGATCCTATCTGCTTCCTTGATATGTGGACAACAGTTTCCGGTAATAACGATATCCAGTACGGTAAGGGCGCTCACGCTGACCTTGCTATCTATGACCTCGACCTCACAGCTTACGGCTATGATGTAAAGGTTGAAGACGGCACATGGGCAGAAACATACGATGTTCTTATCAGCACGATCAAGAGCTGCACAGATAACGAAACTCGTTATGAGCTCATGCACCTCGCTGAAGATATCCTTATGTCCACAGGTTGCGTAGTTCCTCTCTACTTCTACACAGACCTTTACATGGTTGACGATGCAGTAGAAGGCTTCTTCTCCAACCCCCTCGGCTACAAGTACTTTATGTATTGCACAGTTAAATAAGGTGCTTTTAGAATAGTGTACGCATAAGTCGAAAAAAATATTTTCTCCCCGAAGGAAGTCCTGCTTCCTTTCGGGGAGTTTTTTTGAGGTTTGATATTGTAAGTCGGATATTACAGAAGGCTCGGAATTATTTTTTTGATTTTGAAATAAAGCCTATTATCTGTCCCGAGATAACCACGGTCAGCAGGGAATAGACTATTTTTGTAAAAGGAATATAAGTCAGCGACAGGGCAAGCACTGTAATGTCGGATATCAGATACACCCATTGTATTTTCAGTTTTGTTTTTGCTGAAATACTCATGGCAAGGGCATCGTCTCCGCAGGGAGCTCCGCCTGCTTTTACAGAGAGTCCTACGCCCACGCCTACGAATACGGCACCGAGCATGGCGCAGAGTAGGGGATATTCTGCAATTTCAGGATATATTCTCGGGAAAAGCTCGAAAATTCTGTAAGAGAGGCTGAAGGCTGCGGTTGATACGGCAGAATATATCAGAAAGTTTTTTCCGAGGGTTTTTATGCCGATCAGATAACATACAGCATTGAGAATAAAGCCCGATATGGAAGGGGATACGGAAAAGGCATTTTCAAGAAGCAGAGTAAGCCCCAGCGTCCCCCCCTCTGTAACGTTTGCTATCGAATGGATGTTATACATTCCGAATGCGAGAATAATACTGCCCGTCGCCGCAAGGGCAACACGAGCGGCTTCAATTCCGCTGAAAAGCTTTTTTATTCGACTCATAGTTTAACTTCCTTTTGTTAATTTAGAAAATTATAGCAGAGATATAATCCTTACTCAATAGTCGTAAGCGGATATTTTGCGGGTTTAACAAAAGAATAACACAATTTATCAATTATCATACTTGCATTTTCAAACGGTATATAGTAAAATATTTATTAAATATGAATGAAAACAGAAAGAGGAATTTATAATGAAGATTTCAAAAAAAATTCTTTCACTTTTCTTGGCTGTTGTTATGCTTTTTACCGCAGCTCCCTTTGTCGGAGCAGTAACGGTGCCTGATAATATAATTTCACCTGAAAGTATTCTCACAGCAGGCTTCCCCATAATCTCTACGGCACAGTTCGGAAAGGTAATTTCCTTTGTTGTCGATATGCTTTCCTTCCTTAAGGGTGAGGAAATCGAGGTCGAGCACTTTAACGTTACAATTGATGACGTTATTACGGAAATCGCAACAGACATCTGTGCACAAAGCGGTCTTGACCTTGCCTTGATTGCCGCAAATCTTCCGGATATAAACGGTCTTGCAAAGAGTCTCGGCAAAAAGTATGAAATCAATGTAACTGAGTTCAGAGAAGCAAGATATCTTAAGTCTGTTGAATATCTCGCAGACGGTGCTGATGTTATGGCTTCCGTTTGTCATGCAATCGGTGCCTATATGAGTGTTATCGAAAAGATGAAGATATACACAGTTAAGACCAATGATCCCGACGTTGTTAAGGTAATGCTTTATCTTGAATATTCCGATAATACCACGGAAACTCACGATGCAGGTCTTCTTATAAATCGCAAGACAGGTGAGTGCTATAACGAAAAAGGCACGGGTATGTTCGGCTCAGGCTACAATTTCAACATAAATGAAATGGTGGTTTATACAACGGTTGACTGCTGGATGAGAAACTTCGGCTTCTGTATGTTCTATGACGTGCTTGCAAACTCTATGCCTATTTCCTACAGCTACGTTACAAGAAGATTCAAGTTTGAATATGACGGACTCGAGTGGATGATTCAGATGTGGAAGGGTAACTACTTCATCTCCAACGGCGGTGAGGTCGGTATCTACTCCCGTGAGCCCGGTGAATATTTCAACTCCTTCTATAACTGCGCAACTCCCGAGCAGGAGCTTGAGATGTCACTTCAGGTTTTCTCCGGCAACAAGCTTCTCGTAAACAGACCCTTAGAGCGTCACTGGTGGCAGACAGGCTTCCATATAAGCAACAGAAGATACCTGCCCTCAGCTCTTACACTTAA
>JAZUBZ010000084.1:0-12253 GCA_045638805.1 Eubacteriales bacterium | reverse complement strand
AGAATTTGACCAGATCCCCGAGGTATCCGATGAGGCGGCAGAGCTTGAGGCAGAAGCCGCAAAGCACGGATATGAGGTAGTATACATCTCTGCAGGTGCCAAGATGAATCTTAAGAGTCTCATCGTAAAGACCGCGAAGATCCTTGAGACACTTCCCCCTGTTGTAACCTACGAGCCCGAGGTCATCCCTGTGGCAGAGGAAGAGGACGACCTTGCGGGAGCAGAGTCCGTCACCATCCGCAGAGCGGACAACGCCGCGTTCATCGTATCCGGTGAATGGGCGGAAAAGCTCATGGGCAGAGTCAACTTCAGCGACAAGGAATCTCTCATGTACTTCGAGCGCTCCCTTATCAGAGCAGGCATTATCGACCGTCTCCGCGCAGCGGGATGCGAAGAGGGAGACACCGTTTCCTTCTGCGGTATGGAGTTCGACTTCATCGACTAATACAAAAAAACAGCTTGATTTCAACGAAATTCAAGCTGTTTTCGTTTGTCCGTATACGCCTTAGTCATATAGGCCAATTCCCCTGAAAAAAAAGGACTTTATTCTATATTTTACATATTGCAAACTATGTAGATAGATTGTATAATTTATGTATACAGATAATATTCGACAACTATTTCAACGGAGACGTGAATGAATAATACACCTACAAATTATACTCCGCCAGAATCCCCCTCTCGGATGGGCGCTGGGGACAACAGCAGACTCCGACGTGCCCTCAGAGCCAACAGAACCTATGCTACAGTTACAATTATACTGTCGCTGCTTCTCTGCGTTTCCATGACCTTGAACGTGGCTTTTATAATAGGGGGAAGAGGTGAAAACGGCGCGGAAACTTTACCGGATACAAACACTAAACCGCCCGTAACAACAGGCAGTACACCAACAGAAAGTTCAAAGCCTTCATCAGAGCACACATCCTCTGCAGACACCACTCTTCCCGTAAATTCAGACTCTGTAGCAGAACCGATCGAACCTGTTGAGTTAGGACAGATAAGAGACATACTTTCAGATGAAGCGAAAACAATGCTTTCTCACGTGCCTGAAGTTTACGACACTCTCACCGAACTGCTAAAAACGGAAAACCGTCCCAAGCACGTAGAATACGAATCAGATAGCAGTGAATCTTCCACCGAAACAGACACAGAGTCATCCACCGAAGAAAACAAAAAGCCTATCTACTCACCTGCCGAGATCTCTTTTGCATACGTTGACCTTACCACCGGCGAAGCATTCGGATATGAAGCAGACAAGCCCCGTTACACAGCAAGCATCGTAAAAGCACCGTACGTCTTGTCGATCCTTCGCGAGGTTGAAGAATTCGAGCAGAAAAAGCATGATTTTGATGATGACGGTGCTGCTCTTTATGATGAAAACGGCAAGGCACTTTTTGAAGGCAACCATCCTAACTTTGATTCTGACGGTAATATCATCTACAAAAAAGGCGAAGAAAAATACGATCTTTCACGCAAGTGGGTATATAACAGTAAGACAATGTACGTTAAAGGTTCAGGAAAGATACTGGAGCAGAAGGATGGCTTCACACTCACTTACCTTGAACTCATAGAATACGCCCTGAAATACAGCGATAACATCGCCTTAGATCAGCTTTCACGCGTCTTTGGCTACGAATACTACCATAGTTTTGCATCAGAGCTGGGTGTCTCTTCCAAAGCACAGGGCTTTATGCATCTCAGCACGGCTGACAGCATAAAATTTCTTTGTGAAATGTATAATTTCTTTGAGACAGGAAGCCGTTATTCCGTCATCATGAAAAACGCTATGGTAAATTCAAACTATGGCATCATGATCCCATCTTCGGTTTCTCCAAGCGAATGCGCCCACAAATACGGTTGGGACGTTGATGCTTACCACGACATTGGCATCGTATTCCATGAAAGACCGTTTGCAGTGGCTGTTATGACTAATCTTGACACGGGCAGCTACGCAGATTATACCTACGTACAGAAAATAGTTAAAGCTATGCTCAAATACCATATCAATACGGGTGTCACAGGCGATACAGACACGGACACATCGGATACACAAGGAGACAATAATGGCTAAAAAGAAAAGATCATCCGTGGCTCATACCATCGGACGGATAGCGATAGTAACGCTGACGGTCTTACTTATCGTACTGACCGCTCTTTACGGAGTAATGTGGATTCTTGTAAACGGTCCTTCCCCCACAGCACGACGCCTCTTTGTCCTGTCCGTTAAAGAGACCTCTGCAGGAGGATTTCTCGCTGACATTTATCTGAGCGAAGCGGAAATTGCGGAGATCATGGGTACCTCCGGTAGCGATTCGGGAGACGAAAACACCGACACTTCCCTCATTCAGATCCCTCAGAAGGACGGAGGTGACGGAGGTGAAAATGTACCCGCAAAACCGGGAGAGATAATCACAAATCCGAGCGATACTTCAAACGGAGATGATAATGATACGCAAAATCAAAACGAAGGCATCGAAGTTCTTGACGTTGTAGGCTCTACTTATAACGGTAAACTGATGATAATTGAAGATCCCTCGAGAGTATTTGTCGGGATCCCCGGTGAATACGGAGAAGGAAAGCACGGCCTTTCAGTTGCCGCAATGATCGACAAATACGGTGCAGTCGCAGGTACAAATGCGGGTGGTTTCTATGATCCCAACGGAAGCGGAACAGGCGGTATACCCGACGGTATCGTAATATATGAGGGTGAGTTAAAATGGGGTTCTCCCGGCACCACATACAACCTTGCAGGACTTGACAAAAACGGAATTCTCCACGTTGGAAACATGACAGCCGCTCACGCGCTTGATATAGGTATTCAGTATGCTGCAAGCTACGGACCCGCACTCGTCATCAACGGTCAGCCGGCAGGCACATCCCTCGGCGGCGGACTTAACCCCCGTACAGCGATCGGTCAGCGAGCAGACGGCGCGATACTTCTCCTTGTTATCAACGGCAGAAGCATAGACAGCCTTGGCGCAACTCTTGACGATCTTATCGAGATCATGCTGTCACACGGTGCCGTCAATGCCTCCAACCTTGACGGCGGTTCATCATCCATTATGATAATGAACGGCGAACGTCTCACCTCCAGCGCGTACATCTTCGGAGAACGCGTGGTCGCAACGGGTATTATCGTTAAATAAAAAGTATTACCGTTCACAAATTAAAAAGGAAACCGATATGAGAAGAAAAAAAGATAATTTCTGGAAGATATACGGTGTATGTACCGTGCTCGCGGTGATACTCCTTGTATGCGGCTTCATGGTGTTCCACAGCTACATGGAAGCCTACGAAACGTCTCAGCCTCATACAGTTGTTGAAGAATATCTCTCGTCTTTGAAAAACGAAGATGTGTCCGCCATGATAGATTCTGCAGTTGACAAGCTGGAGCTTGGTTACGAAAAGCGTGAGGATTACGAAAACCATCTCGCCGGCTCGGTTGACGTGTCAAGCCTCACATACCGAAAGAACATGGCACATTATTCTACTGACGCACCTGTGTTCTCACTCGTCAGTAACAACCGTGAAATAATCCGCTTGAAGCTAAAGGCAGGTAAAAACGGAAGCTTCGGCTTCGGAACATGGGAACTTGACGACGCATGGATACCCATCGACGGCGTAACGGTTAATGCCAAGGAATACAAAGTATACGTACCTCATGGAAGCACTCTCACCGTAAACGGATTTACACCTGACATAACGTCCACGAACATCGAATATCCTATGTCAAGTGCTCTTGAAGCGATGATGTTGCCTACCTGCGACTTATATGAACTCGGCACTATGTACAACGCCCCCAGCCTTGAATGTCTCTCCGACGGCAAGCCCTGTGTATTCTATGAAAGAGGAAACGAGTTGTTCTATTTCATTGACATGTCAGCTCCTCAGAATTATAAGATAAACGCACCTACAGACGCCGAAGTATACGTAAACGGCATTTTGCTTGACAATTCCTATCTCACCGAATCAGGAAAGTCTTACCCAACGTCACCCATTGAAAAGGATCTTGCAGACATCCCCACGTATGGCGTATACAGTACAGGTGAGCTTTTCACCTCTCCCAAGGTAACTGCAAAGCTTAACGGAGTTGAACTGACCGCAAACGTAACTGAGGGAGTATGCGATTTCGCATATCCCGCTGACAAGACTTACTCAATCACAGTTAAGGTGCCTGCAGACGCAAAGGTAACGTGTGACGGAGCAGACGTTTCGGAATTTGCAGAATTTTCGTCGGAAAGCGAATGGGACGATCTTTTTGGGGACAAATACGAGCTTCCCAAATCAGACGTTTACCGTATCAAGAATCTGTTTTCTGCTGAGCATACAGTTACAGCCACACTTGACGGCGTAGAGCTTAGTATAAAAAAGCACGTATACGGTAACGCTGTCGTATACTCTGCAAATGAGTCAGCAGTTATTGACAGCGCCGTTTCAGAATACGCCATGAGCTTTGCAAATGCATATTTCCATTATACGTCAGAGGGATACCGAAACATCAATACAAACCTTTCAGCCGTACTCAGCTACGTTACTCAGGGAAGTGACCTGTACCGTAGGATAAGAGACTCCAAGATCGGATATGACTATGTAACTCCCGTTTCAAACTCCGATTACAAGGTTTTTGAGATATCTCAGATGACCGTTCTTGCAGACGGTACTTACGCTGTAAAGATCGAATTTGACGTGGATCAGCTCATCGGATATATATTAAAGAACATTAAAGGTTCACTTTCCCTGCACATCACCGGTGAAGGCGCATCAATGAAGATATCCGACATGGTTATCGTAAGTGAATAAATCTGAAATACGCTTTGGACATACTCCAAGGCGTATTTTTTTTGTTGTCAAATTCATATTTTGTCGTTAAGCTATTGACAAACACTATACTTCGTGTTATGATGTATTACGTAATAAGTAGTATCTCACGGAAAGGAGACAACTATGGATATCCAGCTTAAAAGAGGACTTTTGGACGTTTGCGTGCTTGCGGCAATAAAAAGCGGTGAATCCTACGGATACAAGATCATCAAGGATTTAAAGCCATACGTGGTGCTGTCAGAATCTACGTTATACACAATACTAAAGCGTCTTGAAGGTGCTACCCTGTTGACTGTTCGTACAGCTGAGCACGGAGGAAGACTGAGAAAGTATTACAGCATTACTGATGCAGGTATAAAACGTATTGAAGAATTCAAGGAAGAATGGTCTGAGATCATGGCCATTTACAGCTTTGTAACAAAGGAGGATCACACTAATGACTAAAACAGAATTTTTAAGTCAGTTGAAAGATAAGCTTTCCGCCTTGCCCGACGAGGACGTAAAGGAAAGAATAAGCTTTTACAGCGAAATGATCGATGACAGAATAGAAGACGGATATTCGGAAGAGGATGCCGTGGCAATGCTTGGTAATATTGATGAGATAGCAGAACAGATAATAGGAAGCACACCTTTAACTAAGATAGTACGAAAAAAGGTTTCGTCTCACAGAAAGCTCGGTGCGCTCGAAATAATACTCCTTATCCTCGGTTCACCCATTTGGCTGTCTCTTCTTATCACCGTGGTGTCTGTGGTATTTTCTATCTACGTTTCTCTTTGGTCGATCGTGGTATCTATGTGGGCACTTCAAGTGTCCCTTGCAATGTGCGGCGCAGTCGGCGTGATCGCAGGCGGTGTATATGCCGTGACACACAGTGTTATCCCCGGTTTCGCAGTATTAGGTGCTGCACTTGTCTGCGCCGGTCTTGCCATATTTGCATTCTACGGATGCAAGCTTATAACACGTGGAATAATTTGGCTCACAAAGAAAATGTGGCTTGCGTTTAAATTTTCAATCACAAGAAAGGAAAAAAACTAATGAAAACAGGCACAGTAGTAATACTTATCATCGCAGTGATACTCGTAATAATCGGAGCCGTAATATTCACGTCGGCTCTATTTGCCGCAGATTTTGACTTCAACAAATTAAGCTCGGAAAAATATGAAACAAACACGTACAGGGTAGACGGAAATTTTGAAAACATAGAGATCGAATGTGAGACTGCAGACGTTACGTTTAAGCCTTCAGCTGACGGAAACTGTCGCGTTGAGTGCAATGAAAACGAAAAGCTTAAACATTCCGTAACGGTTAAAGACGGCATACTCCGCGTATCAGCCAACGATGAACGCAAGTGGTACGATCACATCACCTTCTTCGGCTCCCGCAAGGCAAGCGTAACTGTGTATCTGCCCGAAACAATCTATGCTTCCCTTTCCGTAGATGTAACTACCGGTGACGTTCGTCTGCCCCGCGGGTTTGAGTTTGGAAGTATAATGATAGACGGTACGACCGGTGACGTAGAGATAGCTTCTGAAGTTACCAATACGCTTGACGTCAGATCCACCACAGGTGATATCGAGGTATCTGACGTATCTGCGGGAGATATCATTTTATCCGTCACAACGGGTGATATTGAAGTCGATAACGTGGTGGGGGACGGTGACTTCACTTTCAAGTTCACCACGGGTGGAGTGGAGATGGACAACGTGACCTGCAAGAATTTTGACGGTAAAGGTTCAACGGGGGACATCAGCCTTGAAAACGTCATCGCTAAAGAAAAGCTCTCCGTAAAGACAGGTACCGGAGACGTAATATTCGAAGGCTGTGACGCGGAAGAGATATACTTAAAAACCACAACAGGTCACGTAAAGGGAACACTTCTGTCAGAGAAGATATTTATAGCGGATACCTCTACGGGTAAAGTGAACGTTCCGAAAACAACATCAGGCGGAAAATGCGAGATCACCACAACAACGGGTGACGTGAGGATCAGAGTGAAGTGAAAATCAGGTGCCAACTATTGGGTTGGCACCTTTTCTGATGTTGTACGGTGATATGTGTTTTTCGAATTGCGTTTCAATAGGTCTGGTAAAATAGGAAAAGACCCGCGTTGGGGTCTTTTTAACTTGAACTTATTCGCAAAAATGAAAATATCTATAACATTATTCATTATTAATCAGCAAAGCAGCTTCAATATTCATTATTCATTCAAAAATCCGTTCTTGTTTAATGAATATTGAATAATGAATAATACAAACAAAAATCCGCTCTCTTACGATAACGGATTTTCGTTTGGGACCGACACTCAAAATGGAACCGGTCTTAAAACTTGATTTTCTTTACATTTGTATAAAAGATAATATTTCAAAATACAAAGACAATATCAAAAGTGGTATACCAAGGATATATGTCAATCTTTTCTCCGCTATTTTATCTCTTCCCGTATCTTTAATTGAATAAAACATTATAATCATAAAACAAATCGGTAAACATATAGGAAGAAAAAGCACAGTGGAGATTCCTTTGCTTAAAGCAAATCTAAAGGCATCAACTACAACAAGATCTAACACAATAAAACATGTACATAAAATGAGAACTTTATTCATACTGTCGTTCAACTGATCTCTTAAACAACTTTGCAAAACCTTAATAATTAACGGAACAAATAATAGTCGTAAATAAGTATGTAGAATTACATCGACCGCAAAAGTTTTTAATATCAAGGAGAGAACAGCAAGTAAAATCAAAGTCGCAGCAAGTGCAACAATAACTGCAGTAATTATATTACGTTTTTTTGTTTCAGACATAAAATCACCACCTTGGGTTTATTATAGCATAAAAGCGGTAAAGACGCAACAATTATTCATTATTAATCAGCAAAGCAGCTTCAATATTCATTATTCATTCGAAAATCCGCTATCTTACGATAACGGATTTTCGTTTGGCTTTCACGTTCATAATAGATGCAGGTTATGATTTTTAATGAAAACATCCAATTAGTTTATACGCACATATCCCGTTTTTTCAATAAGTGTTTGTCCTTCTTCAGATAGCAGCCATTCAATCACGATGGGAATATTTTTGTTATCATTGTCAGCTCGATAAATGGCATAAAACTGCGTAACAATAGGATAGCTTCGATTTTGGATATTCTCAGCACTTGGGTATATTCCATTCAACGAAAGCATTTTTACAGCATCGTTCTCGACGATTCCGTCCATATAATAACGGAACGAAAATCCAATAGATGCGCCGGCTATTGCAAACGGAGATTTTCGGCCGATTTCATAACCATCCATAAACGATTCAAACATTGTCTGACTTCCGCTACCTTCTAATCTTGTCACTGGATTAATAACACGGTTTGCACCACCAACTTCTGCCCAATTGGTGTATTCACAAGCATATATCTTACGGATCTGTTCGACAGTAAGGTTATCAACAGGGTTGTTCTCATTTACAAAGAATACAAACCCCTCCAGACCAATCGGTACATAAACCAATTCTACATCCTTATCCTTGGCATATTGCTTCTGTTCTTCAGAAGGACCTGCACAAAACAGGATATCGGTGGCTCCGTCTACTATGGCCTGATAGCCGCGAACTGTGTTTTTATATTGCATGGCGCTGTCCTCAGCGAAATTTTCACCATAATAATTATCATCTGAAAATTCTCCACCCTTGAAAGTAACACAGCCTGCAGGATATACGTTATCAATTACCGATGCATATATAGGTACCAGAGCTGCAGCACCGTCCAGTACGGGAAGGTTATCGGTTAGTTTTAGAGATGATTTGATTTTCGGGAGATTAGAACCTTCCTCATGCGGAAGATAACTCCTTACATCAATCATTTTTGCCTGTGTTGCATCACTGAAATTATTTGAAAGTCTGCGAGTTAACAACTGATACATACTCAGATTAAAAGTTGCAAACAAGGCTACAACCAACACAATCACCAAAATTTGTCTTCTGAGATTCATTTATCTCCACAGCTCCTTCCCAATAAAATAGATTATGGAGCAGTGTTTATAAGCATAGATTGCATAAATAAAGTGTGCAATAGTGAATGCAAGGAATAGACATATAAGCGAAGCAAGAATAATTGAAAATGTGCGATTTCTCATATTTTTGCCTCACATATTGGTTACAGCCATAGATAATAGAGCAATAAAACCAATAACAATTATTGCAAAAATACCCACAGTAGCGGACAGTCCAATCAGCATATTTTTACGATCTTTTATTTCAGCGTCAGAAAATATACCTGGGGATACCTTATTTTGTTTTTTCGCATATATGTACCGACCCAGGCTGATACAAAAAAGTATAATAAGCATTATTGGGATACCGAAAAATAAAAATGCAAACATAATAAACCTCCTTAAATATTTGCTTTAATATTATGTAGATTGAGTTGTTCATAGTTTTTCGTTTAATATATTATAACACAATAATTAAATTTTTACAAGAAAACGATTTATCATAAACTGAATAGTAAATTATAAAAAACGAATAATACAAAAAATGAGAACCACACATAGTGTGATTCTCAGACTACTGACCACCCTGTTGGGGGGCTTTTTCGTGGCAAGGCAGAACGATAAAGGTGCAGTATATTTTTAGTGAAGCATCGCCTACGGCGATATGATGCATTTGCTTCGCAAATATGATGTTGCTCTTTTTACTCGCAATGATGCGATGTTTACCCAAGCATTAGCAAAGCGACATCATTAGGCGAAGCCGTCATCATTAGTAAAACGACATCATTTGCCGAAGGCAAACATCATTGAAAAAACGACTTGTCGAAACAAGCCGTTTTTTCTTTTCCCCGCCCTGCGGGATTCGAACCCACGACCATCGGAATCGGAATCCGGTACTCTATCCAGCTGAGCTAAGGGCGGTTACCCATGTATTATATCACAATACTTCCAATTAGTAAATACCGCTTTTGAAAAACTATTAAATTTATTCCGACAGTATCTCTGTCACGTCTTGATTTTGCATCCTTTTCATGGTAAAATCTACAAGGTAATTAATATAAGGAGCGACTTATGGGAAAACTTCAAAACAAACGTGACGTCAATGTGCTTACCGCCATCTTCATGCTGACGTACATGATAAGTTATATAACACGTATCAACTACGGCGCTGTCATCTCCGAGATCGGTAGTGCTGAAAATATAACCAAAACTCTCCTTTCCATGGCTGTGACGGGAAGTTTTATTACTTACGGCACGGGACAGATAGTCAGCGGTATCTGCGGTGACAAATTCTCACCGAAAATGCTGGTCTCCCTCGGACTTGCCGTTACTACAGTAATGAACTTTTTGATCCCCTTCTGTTCGTCCCCCTATCTCATGTGCGCGGTATGGTGTGTAAACGGCTTTGCTCAAGCGTTTATGTGGCCGCCCATCGTCAAGATCATGAGTCACTCAATGACTGACGCGGATTATCAGACAAGCATCGTTAAGGTGCTGTGGGGAAGCTCATTCGGTACCATCGCGGTGTATCTTGTGTCTCCTCTTCTTATTTCCGTCAGCAGTTGGAAAGCGGTTTTCTTTTTCAGCTCTGCATGCGGCGCAGTAATGCTGGTTTTGTGGAATATTCTCGTCCGCGATACGGTAAACACATCCGCTAAAGCGGAAACCATCGAAGCAGATAAGTCTGCGGGGCTTTCATTCCGTGTCTTCATGACCCCCATGATACTATCCGTACTCCTTGCTATCGTATGTCAGGGAATGCTCCGCGACGGCGTTACCACCTGGATGCCCTCCTACATTGCGGAAACGTATAACCTCAGCAACAGTATCTCCATTCTGACAGGCGTCCTTCTTCCCATCTTCAGTCTACTTTGCTACAGCGCGGCATCTAAACTCTACAGAAAGTATCTTAAAAATCCACTTACCTGCTCCGCGGTCATCTTCCTTGCAGGTTGCGTTTCATCCTTCCTTCTGTACGTGCTATCGGGAAAGAGTGCCGTAGCATCCGCATTCCTTTCAGCAGTACTGACGGGATGTATGCACGGCGTAAATATGCTTCTCGTTTGTATGCTTCCCGCGTATTTCAAGCGTCACGGCAAGGTATCAACAGCGGCGGGTGTACTCAACTCGTTCACGTATATTGGTAGTGCCCTTTCCACCTACGGCTTTGCAAGTCTTTCCGAGAATCTCGGATGGAGCTTTACCATAGTTATGTGGATAGGTGTCGCATCCCTCGGATGCGCTCTGTGTCTTACGTGGAGTAAGAGATTCGGAAAAGAATACGGAGACGCAGATCATATAGTGGAGTAACACAAAACCTCGTCCGTAAGAGTCGTACAGTTAAGGACAGTAAAAAAGCTGTGTAGAAAATTTCTACACAGCTTTAGTTTTGTCTCATACCGTAACAAGCAGGGAAAATGTACGGCACATTTTCCGCTTTTTAGGAGAACCTAAAACCCTTATCTAAACAAATATCATCTATTCGATAAATTGGAATTTGTCTGCTTCTTCTATAGAAATAAATGTCAATTTCACTCACGGCTTAACTTGTGATATCAAGCTCTGAATAGCCTCCTTTTCAAAACCTTCATATAAATACTTTTCTATTGATTCCTCACCTGCATAAATCCTTTTAAAACCATCTATGCCAACTCGTTTTAATAAATATAAAATATAAACGCCTGAATACAAATAACCTTCGTTTTCATAAAAGTACTGTTCATCAGACAATTTTCTTGCATCTGGATAATTTTTATCATTAAGCTTGTTTATATAAATTTGTTCCGCACAGGCAACAGCAATTCCTTCTGCAATCATTATATTTGCTTCATCCGCATTTTGAAGCTGGTCAAAAGCTATATGTATTATCTCATGTTTTACAATTGAAAGCATGTCCTCAAAAGACCTGTCATTAACGATGTTTGGTGAAAGAATACATAAAGTTCTATTTTCGTAATCTGCATTTCCAACCATCCACTCTTTGTATTCATCATCTGATTTACCAGTTAATATTTTAAATGATTTTCTACTCGGGCACAACATGAACCTGAATTTATTATTGTCTGTTTTTAGCTTAAACTGATTTACTGTATTATTATACGTATCATCGATTAGTGTTACAATTTGTTCAATAATATTGCAGTCAGCCTTGTTGTAAAAAACACTGAAATAATTTGTTTCAATAGATTGATTTAAAATCATATGCTCCTCCACAAATTCTTATTTATCGGTTAGTTGTATTATAGCACAACTCGACTAACAAAAAAAGAGAATATTAAAAACACCTGTAGTTTTTTTAAACTACGGGTCAGGTTGTTGACAAAGTGAAATTGCGAAAAGGCATATAGCAAAATAGACAAAGCGAACTAAAACAGATGCGTCCCCTGTGTAAGGGGAGGTGCCGAGGTACGAGGCGAAGGGGTTGTAAAGATGCTAAAAGCCACACAAAACA
>JAZUBZ010000083.1:0-24173 GCA_045638805.1 Eubacteriales bacterium | reverse complement strand
GATTCCTCCCGAGGAAATGAACATGGGTGACATTGACAAGGTCCTCTCCGATGAGGGAATTGCCTTTGATGACCCTGTAAGAATGTACCTTAAGGATATCGGTAGGATTCCCCTTCTCAATCAGGAGAGAGAGCAGTATCTTTCCGAGCGCATCGTAGAAGGTGACGAGAAGGCGAAGAATGAGCTTGTTGAAGCTAACCTCCGTCTTGTAGTAAGTATCGCGAAGCGTTACGTGGGTAAGGGTATATTCTTCCTTGACCTTATACAGGAGGGTAACCTTGGTCTTATGAAGGCTGTTGACAAGTTCGACTATACCAAGGGATTTAAGTTCTCCACCTATGCTACGTGGTGGATCCGACAGTCTATCACCCGTGCCATTGCCGATCAGGCAAGAACTATCAGAATTCCCGTCCACATGGTAGAGACTATCCACAAAGTATCAAGAACATCAAGACAGCTCCTCCAAAAGCTTGGCCGCGAACCTACAATCGAAGAAATCTCCGAAAAGCTCGGTATGAATCCCGAAAAGGTACGCGATATTATCAAGACCGCACAGGAGCCCGTTTCTCTTGAAACTCCCGTAGGTGAAGAGGAAGACACACACCTGGCAGACTTTATTCCCGACGAGTCTTCACCCACACCCTCTGAGGCAGTTTCGTTCCAGCTCCTTAAGGAACAGTTAGATAAGGTGCTTCATACTCTTTCTCCCAGAGAAGAGATGGTCATCAAGCTTCGCTTCGGATTTGACGACGGACGTCCCAGAACTCTTGAAGAGGTGGGAAGCGAATTCAACATCACACGTGAGAGAATCAGACAGATCGAAGCTAAGGCATTAAGAAAGCTTCGTCATCAGAGCCGTTCAAAGGTGCTCAAAGGCTTTTTAAGTGATAACTAAACAATATCTCCTCGGTAATTTCTTTTGAGTGATATCACTGTTAATGAGTAATTTATACTCCGAAAAATTCGGATATCGCAAAGGAAGGTAATAATTATGGTAAGCGACAATATAATTAACTCCGAAGAAGTTATTAACAACAAAGGATATGACAAAGTAACACTTTCAAGTGTTGAAGACATTGCTTTTGATGATACTTTTGAGCTTGACATATCATCCGTTGAAGGAGAAGAATTCGTTGCTTCAGAAGAACTCAATGAGATCGAGCAGGACGCTATTAACCAGGCGTCTGCAGAAGAGCTCGATACCATATTTGCCCATGAGGGTATTGCAGTCGACGACCCGGTAAGAATGTACCTAAAGGATATCGGAAGAGTTCCGCTTCTTTCAGCTGAGAGGGAAGTTGAACTTGCTGAACGCCTTCTGGGCGGCGATGAGAGTGCGAAGAATCAGCTTGTGGAATCAAATTTGAGACTGGTTGTAAGCATTGCCAAACGCTACGTGGGAAAGGGAATGTATTTTCTTGACCTTATTCAGGAGGGTAATCTCGGTCTCATGAAGGCTGTGGAAAAATTCGACTACACAAAGGGATACAAATTTTCCACTTATGCTACGTGGTGGATAAGACAGGCGATTACAAGATCCATTGCAGACCAGGCAAGAACCATCAGAATTCCCGTTCACATGGTCGAGACCATACATAAGGTTTCCAAAGCGTCAAGACAGCTCGTTCAGGAGCTTGGACGTGATCCGACCGCAACCGAGATAGGTGAGCTCGTGGGACTTGATGCGGCACGTGTCAGCGATATCATGAAGATAGCGCAGGATCCAATCTCACTTGAAACGCCCATAGGCGAAGAGGACGATAGTCATCTCGGAGACTTTATTCCCGACAGCGACACTCTTACACCTTCCGATGCGGCTGCGTACCAGCTCATGCGCGAACAGCTTAACAGCGTGCTGTCAACTCTTACCCCCAGAGAAGAGCTCGTTTTGAAACTCCGCTTCGGCTTGACAGACGGCAGGGCAAGAACTCTCGAGGAAGTAGGTCAGGAATTTGACATCACAAGAGAGCGAATCAGGCAGATCGAAGCGAAGGCGCTTCGTAAGCTCAGACATCCCAGCAGATCAAAAAAACTCAAGGATTATCTCAACTAATTTAGCTTTAGGTATAACTGACAAAATGGAAATGCATGTTTTGTGAAATATGGCCAATGCAATATTTTCGCGGACAAGGTATTTAAATAAATTGCTGTATAAAACGCTCACTTTACAGCAAAATGACTTGACAAAACCACACGTCAGGTGTATAATTAATAAAAAGTATATCTGTATTTTCACGGTATATAAAGATTCAGGAGGATTTCCACAAAATGAGTAAGAAAATTTTAAGCCTGATATTATGCTTAATGATGCTTTTGGTTCCGGTACTTACTTCTTGCGGTGCAGAACAGGAAGCCGAAACAGGCGAAGAAGCTGACGTAAATGAAGAGGCTAAGCGCGATCCTATGACTCTGTCATTCTGGATCCCTACAAGCAAAGATACGACAGAAGAAGCTATTGATCAGGTTGAAGCAGCTCTCAATATTCTTCTTTCTTCCAAGTATAATACAAATATTGAGCTTAACGCGATTGCTGAGGATAAGTATGAATCCGTGCTTGACGATAAGCTTATTGATATCGATACCGTAAAGACTGCTGCTTCTGAGGCTGCCGAGTCTGAGCGTCTTCAGAAGATCGAGGATGCTGAAAACGGTATCATTCGTGAGGATGCCGACAAGAAGGATCCTGCTAAGGAAACAGGTGCGGCTGATGAATCTGCTAATCCCGAGGAAGCTGAGACTATCCTTGACGAGTACGGACAGGCAATTACCGTTTATCCCGAAGTTGCTGACGACCAGCTCGATATTTTCCTTGTAAAGGGTTATGATAAGTTCCGTGAATATCGTGAAAAGGATCTTATTACAAACCTTGATGAAGCGATGACCAAGGTTGGATATAAGATGTATTCTTATGTATACCCCACTTTCTTTGATCTTTCCCGCGATGGTGGCAGTGTATATGCTGTTCCCAATAACCATGCCCTTGGCGAGTACCAGCTCCTTCTTGTAAATAAGGATCTCGTTGCTAAGTACGATTATTCTGAGGAAGAGCTTACAACACTCCTTGATTGTGAAGAGTTCATTCTCGATATCGCAAGTCAGAATCTTCCCGGAATAGTTCCTCTTCTTGATGAGTGCGAAGCACCTAACATGGTTTACTTCTCTTCTGACGGAAACTGGTCCATGTTTGCTTCTCAAATTAAGGCCGGTGTAGGTGCAACGTCTGAGCTTGCTCCCGTGCTCACCCTCAGTACCGACTATATCAAAACATTCGGTATGATGAAGCGTCTTAATGAAAAGGGTGCTATCGGTGACGGTACTCTTAAGGACGGAGAAGATTTTGCAGTTGCTGTAATAAACGGTGATGCTTCTCTCTTCGATAAGTATGCTGATGATTATTACGTAAATATCCACGGTGTACCTTATGCTGACGTTGACGATGTATTTGAGTCTGCCTTCTGTGTAAGTAAGTATACCAAGGACAGCACTCGTGCAATGGAAGTTATTACATATCTCAATACAGACGAGACTGTAAGAACTATTCTTCAGTACGGTGTAGAGGGTGTTCACTGGCGTGTTGACAACTCCGGTGACGAGCCTGTTATAAAGCTTCTCGATGAGAGTAAGAATTATGTAATGAATCTTAACGATACAGGTAACGTATACCTCACATATCCCGCTGAGGGAGTAGGCAAGAGCTACTGGAAGTACGCTATGAAGCAGAATGGTGACTCTGCGGCTAACCCCTACGTTGGATTTGAGTATATTAACGACGATAATAAAAAGATCTTTGATAAGTTTGCTGCTTACTCTGCAGATTGTCTTGAACAGCTTCAAAACGCTACAGCTGATGAGTTCAGCGCTTTAGTATCTCAGTTTAACGCATCCTTTATGCAGAACAATGAGTATAAGGTATTCTTTATTAACGAAAATCCCGAAGGAAACATTAAGGAAACGTTCACCAACCTTTACTCCCTATATGTAAAAACCAAGAGATAATCATTCTTCTTTCTTTCCAAGAAAACAGCCATGGCCCGTATAGGTTATGGCTGTTTTCCGTTTTGGATAATTGGCAAAAATTAAGCTGCCTTCATAGAATGATAAAGAATTATGAGTTAAGGCGGTGTTATATGTTATTTTACGAAAAATATCAGTTATGTGACTACGGTTCATTTGGCGATGCTTTCATCGGTGCAAATACGTCGGATGGTTTTTCGGGTATGGTTGATACTCTGATAGACGAAGGTACAATGAAAAGAGTGTACGTAATTAAGGGTGCGGCAGGCACGGGAAAGAGCACGCTTTTAAAATGGATATATGACTTCTCTGTCAAAAATAACGTTAATGCAGTTCGTTACGCTTGCAGTTCTGATCCACATTCTCTTGATATGGTCATCTTGAACTCCGAGATCGCTATACTCGACGGGACCGCACCACATTCCTACGATATGAAGTATCCGGGTACAGCGTCAAGTATCGTTGATCTGTCGGCGTTTTGGGATATTAAGTATCTTGAAAAACATAAAAATGAAATAGTTGATTTGACTCAGAGTAAAAGAATCTGTTATAGTGTTGCATATTCGAAGCTTCGCTTAATGTATATGCTTTTTACCGAACGTATGAAAAGCATAAGCAATGCTGTCGACAACTTAAAACTCGAACGGTTTGTTTCAAAGTTGATAGGGGATATTAGTGCTCGAGAGGATAGCGGAGCATTTGATTGTGAGTATCACCGATGTATCAGTACATCAGGCAGATTTCGTCTTGATACCCTTGAACAAAAAGCTGACCGAATAATCAAGATCAAAGATCATTACGGTTCAGCGTATATAATGACAAGGAGGATTGCTGAGGCTTTAAGGCAAAACGGTAAGCGCCATATTCTGTCTGTCGATCCGCTTAACGGTTCAATAATCAGTGAAATATACTTGCCTAAAGGAAAAACACTTATAACGATCGAAGAACATGAGAACGCTTACAAATACGTGAACATGAAGCGTTTTATCCGCAGTGAAGAATTACACAGCTTAAAAGGTGAAATAAGGCTGTCTAAAAAATGTTCTGATACGATAGATGAAGAAGTATTGAAATATTTAAAGGATGCAGGTGATTTACACCGCAAACTTGAAGCTATATACAGAGATGCCATGGATTTTGACAGACTCGACGTATATAACGAAAGCTTGTGTAATGAAATATTGAGTTGCTTAAATAAAAATAGTCAATAGAATCATAAAATTTATTACAGAAAAAAACTGTTTACAAATTAGTATAAAAAAGTTTAGTTTACTGTATTATCTCTTTAATAATATTATTATATAATATATACAGAAACAGATCAATGTCAAAGGAGTGATTTTCCAAAGTGAGAAATTTGCGAAGTAAGTTAGCGTCTTTATTTCGCGGTAGATACGGGCTTGATTCCTTTGGTTATTTTCTGTTCATCATTTATGTAGTCCTTTGTATTTTTAATGCTTTTTTTGGGTTTATATCCGTTCAGTTTGTAACTCTTCTCCTTGCAGTTTACTCTATCTGGCGAATGATGTCACGTAACTTCTGGAAAAGAAGTCAGGAAAATCAAAAGTATCTGACCGTTAAGATAACCCTCAAGACGGAAGCTAAGCTTTTAATTGACAGAATCAAATTTATTAAGACTGCCCGCTTTAGAAAGTGTAAGCATTGTAAGGCTATCATTAAATTGCCTAATAAACGAGGTAAGCATACCGTTAAATGCCCTAAATGTGGTCAAAGGTTTGACGTAAATCTCCTTTAAAATGAAGAAGCATCCCACAGATATATTTTATACCTGTGGGATGCTTTCTGTATATTTATGATTTTGCATCAAACCATGTTCTGCCGATCCCTGCTACAGCAGTAAGCGGTACCTTTAGTTCAGCCGCCTTCTCCATTTCACGGACAAGAATATTCATTGCATCGTCCTTACAGGATACGTGTGACTCTACTATAAGCTCGTCGTGTACCTGCATGATGAGTCGGGCATCTATATTTGCTTCGTCTAATGCCTTCGCGGTATTTATCATCGCAATCTTTATAATATCTGCTGCAGTGCCCTGTATGGGACTGTTCATCGCCACGCGCCTGCCGAATGCGGCAACGTTTTTGTTTGACGATTTGATCTCGGGTATGCGTCTTCTTCTGCCAAACATAGTAGTTGTGTAACCACTCTGTTCAGCGTCTGCAACCGTCTTTTTGAGATATTCGTCAACCTTGGGATAGGTCTCGAAATAGCTGCCTATATATTCTTCTGCCTGCTTTCGTGTAGTGCCGATGTCCTGAGCAAGTGAGAATGCACCTATACCGTAAATGATGCCGAAGTTTACAGCCTTAGCGCGTAGTCTCAGTTCCTTAGTAACGTTTTCCACGGGAACACGGAATACTTGAGATGCTGTGATAGTGTGAACGTCTGCGCCGCTGTTAAATGCGGCTATCATGTTTTCGTCTCCTGAAAGATGAGCAAGAAGTCTCAGTTCTATCTGAGAGTAGTCAGCATCGATAAGAACGTAATCCGGGTTTGTCGACGTGAAGAACTTTCTGATCTCACGTCCAAGTTCACCTCTTACGGGAATGTTCTGTAGATTGGGGTCATTAGAAGAAAGTCTGCCTGTTGCAGTGCCGCACTGATTGAGACTTGTGTGTATTCTGTCCTCGCTGTCCGCCATATCTGCAAGATTATCTCCGTAAGTACCGCGGAGCTTGGATATCTGTCTGTAGGATAGTATCTCGGAAATTATGGGATGGTGGAATCTGAGCTTGTGAAGCGTATCCGCATCGGTGGAATATCCTGTCTTGGTTTTCTTTCCGCTTGGGAGACCAAGCTCTTCAAACAGTACTGTTCCGAGTTGCTTGGGGGAATTTATATTGAACTCATGGCCTGCCAGCATATATATTTTTGCGGCGAGATCTTCTTCTGCCAGGAGAAGATCCTTTGCGTAGCTTTTAATACCTTCTCTGTCAACCTTGAACCCCACCTCTTCAATATCGGCAAGAACCGTAGCAAGTGGGATCTCAATGCTTTCAAGAAGGTTGGCGGAGGAGATATAATTGATTTCCTCCTTAAGCTTTTCTGCGCAGTAGTGTATTACTTTCGGGATAAAGCTTTCGTTTTCCGGCATCGCAAGACCGAGAGAATCTGCGACGTATGAAAGGGAATACACACTTTTTCCGCTTTCAAGAAGATATTTTGCAAGCATTACGTCAAAACAACAGATGGGCTTTATCCCGTATTTGCTGAGCTGTCTTGTTAGCTTCTTAAGGTCGTGACAAACTATTTTATTTGAGAAAATGTTTTTAACTGCATCCGCACAAGGAGACTTGCATACAATGATCTCACTACCACAATACAGATATAATGTGTCATCGGTATAGTGTACTGATATTCCGTCTGAAAATGTCATGTCTGTAAGCTCACTTGCGGTAACTTCTTTGATCTCACAATCAGCTTCAACAGAATCTGGAGCTTCCGACATTTCTTCGAGGTCCTCTGCTGAAAGCTTGAATTTTACGATGAGGTTACCGAACTCAAGTTCACGGAATATTTTATAAAGCTCTCCCTTGTTGATAGCCTTTGCTTCGTACGTGTCGATGTTTTTATCAATAGGAGCTTGTTTGCAAATGGTGGCAAGCTCGCGTGAGAGATACGCCATCTCGCGTCCCTCTGTAAGCTTCTTTCTGACAGATGGAGTTGAACCGAAATAACCGTTATCAGCATCAGCGTAAAGACTGTCAAGTCCTCCTGACTGACTGATAAGCTTGAGAGCTGTTTTCTCACCGATACCCGCAACACCCGGTATACAATCCGAACTGTCACCCATAAGTGCTTTTACGTCAACGAAAATATCGGGTGTGATGCCGTATACGTCGGTAAAGTGAGCAGTGTCAAAAAGTTCATCCTCCTTGTTTCGCATAAGGATTACATTTGTTTTGTCGGTTATAAGCTGAAGAGAGTCACGGTCACCTGTAAGTATATATGACTTAATATCATCTCTCGCATCGGCACAACTGCAAACAGTGCCAATAATATCGTCTGCCTCATAGCCCTTAGTTTCAACCACCGTAAAGCCGAGACTTGTTATTATCTTCTTGGCATAAGGCATCTGCATAGCCAGCTCTTCCGGCATACCTTTGCGGTTGCTCTTATACTGGCAGTACTGCTCATGACGGAAGGTGGGGTGGTGCATATCAAAAGCACATACGGCGTAATCGGGCGAAAGCTTGTCCGTATATCTTTTTATAATGTTTATAAAACCGAACAGGGCGTTGGTAGGAAAGCCTTCAGACGTGGACAGACCTCTGACACCGTAAAATGCACGGTTGATTATGCTGTTTCCGTCAAGTATGAGTAGTTTTTTCATGGAAAAGCCTCGCTTTCAGATAAAAATATATTTCAAGCCAATTTTTAATCTCCCAATTACCTTTTGTGTTCCCGCTGATATGAATCACTTTGGCAGTGTACGATTATTCATTATAATGTTGAACAAAGCTCTTCCTGTAATATCAGATAGAGCTAGTTTGGTATTTATTCAATCGTGATATTGCTTTTACCGAGATTACATTTTGAACATAGTGTTTGCAGATTATCAATTACTGTCTCTCCACCTTTTGACCAAGGCATAATGTGATCTATATGTAAAACCACATTGGGGTCCTTAGCTGGAGATGCTCCACACATACAGCACTTAAAATTGTCTCGTTGCATGACCAAGAATCGCGTACGCAGATTTATATCTCGTGATGTATTGTGGTGTGTTAATGGGTGATCCGGTGTATGTTGAACGATAATAGTTTCGTCTGTAGAATTATAATATTCAACAAACGATTTAAGAGCATTTGACCACTTTCCAAATCTACGTTCATACGCTTTATAGGAAATAGGAGATTCTAATCTTGACAGATCGCGGCGTGATGGTTGTTTGCCAATTCTTAACCATAGTTCTGCAAGATTATCGTACAATTCCTGTAAATTATATTGCTTGTTCGTTATCTGCAATCCTGCAACTTCAAGCGCTTGATTCCATGTTCCAAAATGCCGCATAACAGTTGTTGGGTCATATTTTCCACAGGACTCATAGTCAGAAATAGTGATGTTGGGTTTTCCTGTCAACATTGATACATTTATCAAGTCGGCAATTATTTCATCATCAGTAACTTTATTATATTTTTCGATGTATTCTAACTTCATACTGATCCTCTTTAACCACATTCGCTGAATGCTTATCTGTAAATATTATACAATATAGTTATGAATTTTTCAAGGCAAATAAAATAAATGCGTAAAATACGATTATTCACGATATTCAATATTTGTACAGCCGTTTTAACCGGGAACACAATGTCGAATTGGGACTTTTTAATAAATTATTTTGGTTGTTAAAAAATTGAAATATTAAAGTGATGATTTATTCATAATAAATAGGGTATGATTAAACTAACAAAGTATGAATGTTTTATATTAATATATTATATACGCTTGTGGACAAAAGGAGGTGTGGTGTATGTCTGTTTTTTTACGTTTTTTGATGAGCCGGGTAACAGTTGTAGCTTTACTAATATTGGCGCAGTTAGGTCTTGTTGCACTTGCTGTCAGTTATTTTTGGGAATATATTGCGATCTATTACGGCTTGTCGACAGTCCTTGCGCTTGTTCTTGTTTGTCGAATCGTTTCAAAGCATGACAATCCTGCTTACAAGATCGCGTGGATAATCCTTATTCTTACAGTTCCGCCTTTTGGCGTAGCAATGTATATTATCTTCTCGGGAAATACGTTTACCCTGAGACTCAGACGCAAACTTGCGGCAATGTTCAGCGTGATGCGTGTTCTTCCGAAGGAATATAAGTTGCAGTCAAGTGTCAGCTTTGACTCAGCTGTATCAAAGCGCCAATCCGATTATATTACAGAGTGTGCGTTGTGTCCGCCCTATACTGATACGAATTGTAGATATTTTCCCGTTGGTGAAGACTTCTTTCACGTTTTTCTTGAAAAGCTTGAAAATGCAGAGAACTTCATTTTTCTCGAATATTTCATAATTGATAAGGGCGAAATGTGGGACAAGATCCACGAAGTATTGAAGAGAAAAGCGGCGGCAGGTGTTGATGTGCGTATAATATACGACGACATGGGATGCATAACTCATCTTGACACAGGCTTCAACCGATTTCTCGGAGAGGAAGGTATAAAATGTCACGTGTTCAACCGCTTCATCCCCGTTCTGTCAGCGGTACTTAATAACCGTAACCACAGAAAGATCTGCGTAATCGACGGTAAGATCGGATTTACCGGTGGATTGAATATTGCAGACGAGTATATTAACGTAAAGCATCCCTACGGTTATTGGAAGGATAATGCCGTCATGCTTGAGGGGAAAGCTGTGTACAGCCTGACACTCATGTTTCTTTCAATGTGGGAAAGCCTTGACGACCCCAAAATGCAAATGAAACATGAGATAGATTATGTAAGATACTTCCCGAAAGAGGTGACATCTGATACGGGAGAGGGTATAGTACAGCCGTATACCGACAATCCTCTTGATACCAACCCCGTTGGCGAATCCATATACCTAAACATGATATATTCAGCTACCCGCTACGTGTGGATAATGACGCCTTATCTCATAATCGATCATAATATGGAGCAGGCTCTTTGTAATGCCGCAAAGAGCGGTGTCGACGTCAGGATAATCGTTCCTGGAATTCCCGATAAAAAGCTGATTTACGAAGCTACGAAATCAAGCTACGGAGTACTTCTCGACTCAGGTGTGAAGATATACGAATATTCACCCGGATTTTTGCATTCAAAGACGTTTATTTGCGATGACAGATACGGCACGGTAGGTACCGTCAATCTGGACTACAGAAGTCTGTATCTTCATTTTGAATGCGGTGTGTGGTTCTGCGACGCACCAGTGCTTCACGGTATAAAAGCAGATTTTGAAAAAACGTTTGAAGAATGTGTCTGCATAAATAAGAACGGTGAGAACGTAAATATCGTAAGACGTGCGATTCGTTCGATCCTCAAAGTAATGGCGCCGCTTATTTAGCCTCAAGGTTGTTGAGGTATTCATTGCCCGACTGCTGACCCTTGAAACCGTGCTGACGCAAAACCTCATATACGCCCACAGCCACTGCATTTGACAGATTAAGACTGCGTATGTTTTCCCTCATGGGGAGACGTACGCATCTGTCGTAATTGGCAAGTAAAAAGTCCTCTGGAAGTCCCTTTGTCTCTTTTCCAAAGAAGATATAGGTGGGATACGAATATTCAACTTCGGTATAGCATCTTGGAGCTTTGGTTGAAAAACAGTAGAAATCTGCATCAGGATTTTTTTCAAAGAAATCGTCAAGGTTTTCATAATACGTAATGTCAAGCTCATGCCAGTAATCGAGACCCGCACGCTTCAGCTTGCGGTCGTCAATGGCGAAGCCCATAGGCTTGATTATATGGAGAGCGCATCCCGTGGCGGCGCAGGTTCGTGCTATGTTGCCCGTGTTCTGCGGGATCTCAGGCTCGTGCAGAACTATGTTGATGTCTTTCACTTTTGTATTCCGTCTTTCCGCGTTCATTTTTATAAACGCAAGTAGTAAATCAATATCTCTGTATATTATAGCTCAAAACGCGAATTTCTTCAAGAGTTAATCAATATATGGTAGTAATATTTTAAATAATTTACAAATCTCTATTTATTTTTTTGTCCTGCTGTTGTATAATAGTAAAGTATAGTATTTTATACCTTGTTTTACAACAGTTTTACTTATAACTGAAATATATGAAAGGCGGCAAATTGCCGATATTTTATATGAGTATTATATCAAAAGTTTTTGGAACATACAGCGACAGACAGATCAAAAAGATTAGACCTATCCTTGCTAAGATCAACTCTCTAGCACCCACATACAAAGAAATGAGTGACGGTGAGCTGTCCTCAATGACAGTAAAATTTAAGTCTCGTCTGGCTGATGGTGAGACCCTTGACGACATACTTCCTGATGCGTTTGCGGTTGCAAGAGAAGCGGCGGACCGTGTTCTCGGCAAGCGTCCTTTTGACGTTCAGGTACTTTGCGGTATTCTCCTCCATCAGGGACGAATTGCGGAAATGAAAACAGGTGAAGGTAAGACTCTCGTTGCAGTTCTTCCTTCATACCTTAACGCGCTCACTGGGAAGGGCGTGCATATTATCACGGTAAACGATTACCTTGCTCGTCTGGGCTGTGAGGAGATGGGTCGTGTACATGAATTCCTCGGACTTACCACAGGTCTCGTAGTTCACGACGAGTCTATGGAGGAAAAGCAGAAGGCGTATAATTCCGACATCACTTACGGTACCAATAACGAGTTCGGCTTCGACTACCTCCGTGACAATATGGTCACATACAAGGAGCGCCGCGTTCAGAGAGGACATAACTTTGCCATCGTCGACGAGGTAGACTCCATACTTATCGACGAAGCGCGTACCCCCCTTATTATTTCAGGACACGGAAGCGGAACAGATCCTCTTTACGAAAAGGCTGACCGTTTCGCACGTACCCTCAGACGTCACGTTATCAAGGAGCTTGACAACAAAGAAGATCATGACCTGATCGATGCGGATTATATCGTTGACGAGAAAGCGAAAAATACTACTCTCACTGGTGCCGGTATCGAAAAAGCCGAAAAATTCTTCGAGATTGAAAACTTCTCCGATCCCGAAAACGCAAATATTTCTCACCACATCTATCAGGCACTTCGTGCTCATGGTATCATGAAGCGTGATATTGACTACGTTGTTAAGGATAACGAGGTGCTTATCGTTGACAGCTTTACAGGCCGTCTTATGCCCGGACGCCGTTATTCCGACGGTCTCCATCAGGCGATCGAGGCAAAGGAAGGGGTTGTTATCCAGAAGGAAAACAGAACCATCGCTACCATCACCTTCCAGAATTACTTCAGAATGTACGGCAAGCTTTCAGGTATGACAGGTACAGCTCTTTCTGAGGAAGAGGAATTCCGTGGAATTTACAATCTGGACGTAGTTGAGGTACCTACAAATAAACCTATGATCCGTCGCGATCATCCCGATGCAGTTTTCAAGACAGCAAACGGCAAGGATATCGCTATCATCAGACAGATCAAGGAATGTCACGAAAAGGGTCAGCCCGTCCTCGTTGGTACAGTATCCATCGAGAAGTCCGAGGCGCTTTCAGTAAAGCTTAAGCGCGCAGGTATCCCCCATACCGTACTTAATGCAAAATATCACGATAAGGAAGCTGATATCGTAGCGCAGGCAGGTCGTCTAGGCGCCGTTACCATTTCTACGAACATGGCAGGCCGTGGTACGGACATCCTTCTTGGTGGTAACGCGGAGTATCTTGCAAAATCTCAGATGCGTAAGGAAGGCTACGAGGAATCCGTTATAGCGCTTGCCACAGGTTATTCCGAGTCTGTTGATGAAGAAACAAGAGCGGCGAGAGCACACTACAGAGAGCTTTACCGTGCTTTCAGCGAGCAGATCAAGCCCGAGGCAGAAAAAGTATGTGCGGCAGGAGGTCTTTTCGTTATTGGTACTGAGCGCCATGAGTCAAGACGTATCGATAATCAGCTCAGAGGCCGAAGCGGACGTCAGGGTGACCCCGGTGAGTCCCGTTTCTTCCTTTCCTTTGAGGATGATCTTATGCGTCTTTTCGGTACCGACAGAATAATCGGTATAGTTGACAGGCTCGGTCTTAAGGAAGACGAAGCGATCGATGTCAGAATACTTTCCGACTCAATTGAGAGCGCACAGAAGCGTATTGAGAACCAGAACTATAACAGACGTAAGAACGTCCTTGCTTACGACGATGTAATGAATGAACAGCGTACAAAGATATATGCAGAACGTTCCGTTGTTCTTGAAAACGGTGACCTCAGAGAAAAGATCCTCTCTATGATCAAGAGCACCGTCAGCGACGCAGTTTCACTCTATCTCCACGATGAGATGATCGAAAACTGGGATACGGATGGTCTTAAGAACCGTTACCGCGGTCTTATTTGCGTCGACGATGATTTCAATGAGCTTTCAGGCGACTCGGCAAAGGTACGCGAGGAGATCCGCGAAACTCTGGTCAGCCGTGCAATAGAGTTGTTTGAAAAGAAGGAGAAAGACGTATTCGGTCCCGAAAATATGCGCGAAGTTGAGCGTGTCCTTCTTCTCCGTAACGTTGACGAAAAGTGGATGGATCACCTTGAGGCGATGGATTCAGTCATGGAAACTATCGGTCTCCAGGCGTATGCGCAGAGAAATCCCATTTCTGAGTACAGACTTGCCGCGGCAGAGTTCTATGACGAGATGCTTCTCAACATCCGCGACGATACGGTAAGAATGATCCTCTCCGTAATGCCTCAGGAAAAGATGCAGAGAGTTCAGATAGCTAAGCCCATTACCGCCGGCTTCTCAGGAGGAGACGGAAAATCCGTATCCAAGCGCCCCGTAGTAAATAAGGGTACAAAGGTCGGAAGAAACGATCCCTGCCCCTGCGGAAGCGGAAAGAAATACAAAAAATGTTGCGGAATGAACACAGCATCAGTCTCCGAAGACTAATCGGAGAATTAATACTAAAATTTAACGGAGACGTTTCATGGGATTTGGAATTCTTCTCATCGGATACTTTTTATCGTTTGCCACCGCTCTTGCCAAACGCTACTTTTTCGCTGATATAATCGGCGGTGTAATGATAGGCTATGCACTTACCAAGCTTTCGAGATACAGCGATAAGTTTAAAAAGTGCATTCCCTGGTCAATGTTGTTTTTTGGACTTTGCTGTATTGCGGCTGTGCTGTCTATCTTTAAAGCTCCTGACTTGGTGCTGACGGTAGTCAGTACCGTCCGCTTCGGTTCTATACTTGCGCTTCACGTGTATATGTTTAAGGCGCTTGAGGACATGGCAAGAGGTGCTGATGACGACAAGCTGGCGGACAAGGCTCGTCGTAATCTGGTTATTATCTCAGTTTATTACAGCCTGTACATAATATATCTGCTGTTAAACTTCTTTGTCGAGTATAAAATCATAGGACTTATATCGATATTCCTGTACTTCTACGGACTTGTGGCAATATTTATGAATCTTTTCCTGATTCACAGCGCGTATTGCAGGTTGTATATCGAGGGAACGGCGGAGCAGTTTTCACCTTATCCACAGTTTAAAATGTCAAAGATCGGCTGGATACGTAATATTCAGCAGAAATACTACGATTCACAGAAAAAGGCGTTTGATGAAAATTACGCCATCATGCGTAAGTCAAAGGAGATCCTTGACGAGAAGCGCAAGAATAAAAAGAAAAAGAAACGCTGAGGTAGTGTTTTATGAGTTTCGTTTTGATCATTATCGGATTCATGTTCTTGTTTAATCCGAATTTCAGCATTATCGATATAGTTCCCGACTTTATCGGATTCTTCATGATCTTCCTGGGACTTACGAAAATGTCCCGCCTGAGCGAAAACGTAGACTCTTCGAGGAAGCATGCTTTTGTTCTTACAGTAGTTGAGCTTTTAAAGCTGTTCTCGATGGGACTTTTAAGCGGTAGCGACAAGACCTGGTATCTCCTCCTTCCGTTTTCCTTCGGAGTGGTTGAGTGCATACTCTTCGTACTCTTTGCCAAGGAGTTGTTCCTCGGCATTGAACGTTTAGGGATACGCTACGATTCGGATTACGTACTCAGCTCAAGCGGAAAAGGGAAGAGGCGCGGAGACGTTATAACGCGCACACATGCAACTGTGGTATCTTTCTTTATTGCGAGAACAGTATTTGCCACTGTCCCCGAATTCACTGTTCTGAATACTGACGACTTGAACCGCGATTACACCGGCCTTCGAGCTTTTCTCTACCTTTTAGGAACACTTATCGTTCTTGTGTGGGCGGCGTTCTTTATTCTGAGAGTCATATCCTTCTTTAATGGTATACGCCGAGACCACAAGTTTGTCTCTGCTGTCGAAAGCTCATACAGAGATTTTGAAGCAGGGAACACAGGTTACCGCAGAGCATTCAAAATGAAGGCGGTAATGCTTCTGTTTGTGCTTGCTGCCATTGCTGTTCTCAACTTCAACGAGGACGGACTTTCAATGATCCTAACTGCAGTACCGGCTCTTATTATCACCGTGGCTTCGTTTTTGATAATACGTGACAATAAGCTTGCGGTGGCTCCTGCAATTATCGGACTTCCCCTCGCAGCGCTTTCTGTGTTCAATCTAACTCTCAGACAGAAGTTTTACTATAACGACGTCGTTAAGTTCAGAGACATTTTCTATTACGAAGACTCCATGAAGCTCTTTTCCCCCGTGTCTAATTTAATGCTTGTGGAGTATATTCTGCTCACGGCGCAGTTTATTCTGTTCGTATGTGCCCTTCATAAGGTGATAAATAATGATTTATCAAACAAGAGTTTCTATATTTCCTCTTCAAATGAAGCAAATTCAACCTTAAAGAATGAGCTTAGAGATCATTTTAGTTGGCTTATGAAGATATGTACGGTAATTACTGCAGTAACTCTCACTTTTAATTTAGTGAACGTAAAACTATCAGTACTGTTTGGATCTTTAAGTGTTGGTATCCCTTACGGCGAATTTGACACTTTCCAGGTGGTGTATAACGGATGCGTGATCGTTTTAGCTTTACTTACAGTTGCCATGTTTGTAACAGCAATCAGACTTTACCGCTTTGCGAAAGAGTACGTCTATACTGATGATCATACATATGGTGGAGCAAACGAATAAATAGAAACACAAAACCGTCAGCCACTTGGCTGACGGTTTGTCATATTAATTTCTGTTTTGACGGAATACTTCGTATGCAAGCACAGAAGCTGCAGATGCTGCTGAAAGCGAACCCTTGAACTCACGTCCGTAGTCAAGTCTAACGACGATATCCGCCATATCCATAACGGCAGACGATATACCGCGTTTTTCACCGCCGACGATAAGGAAAACAGGTTTTTTCATATCAGCATCAAATACCGAAACTGAATTTCTGATACCTGCGCAAGCTATCTTGTATCCGTGCTCTTTGAAAAATTCACAAGCATCTGTTGCATTTGCCACGAAAGACGGCATAAGTTCAGACGCACCTGCAGATGCTCTGCAAACAACACCTGCGGATGACATCCAGTTCCTTTCGGGAAGGATCACTCCGTCCGCTCCTGCGGCATACAAAGTCCTCAGTGCATAGCCGAAGTTGTATGGGTCCTCGATACCTTCGATCATAACGTAGAAGCCGTTAGCGGCGACAGCTCCGTCACCGAGACGGGGAATAGACCTTTCAGTACATTCTGCGATAACACCGCCGTGGCTGTTGCCGACGGCAATATCATCTATCACTGCACGGGATGTAAGCTCAATTTGAAATCCGTGCTTTTCAGCAGCATGCCTCAAGAAAGAAAGCTCACGCCTCTTAGAGGATGATTTTTCCTTGTCGAAATATACAGTCACGATCCGTCTGCCGTTCTCTGAATTAAGAACAGCATTAATGGAAGTCATTCCCTCAAAAAAAACGGAATCTGCTTGTCTTGAGACTTCCTTTTTCATACCTGCTCATGTCCTTTCTCTCGTTCTGCCTTGGACAGACGGGGAATTACTTCGCGGCGTTAGCCTTAAGATAAGCGTTGATAAATCCGTCGATCTCTCCGTCCATAACAGCCTGGATGTTACCGTCCTCATAACCTGTACGGGTATCCTTGGCAAGTGTGTAGGGCATGAATACGTATGAACGGATCTGTGCACCCCACTCGATATTTGTCTTAACACCCTTGATATCGTCGATTTTTTCAAGCTTTTCTCTCTGCTTGATCTCCATAAGCTTGGACTTCAGCATCTTGAGAGCGGTCTCCTTGTTCTGGAGCTGGCTTCGCTCGGTCTGACAACCTACAACGATACCTGTGGGAAGGTGGGTGATACGGATAGCGGAGTCGGTCTTGTTAACGTGCTGTCCGCCCGCACCGCTTGAACGGTGAGCTGTTATCTCAAGATCTTCGTCGCGAAGCTCAATAGTGTTGTCGTCCTCAAATTCGGGCATTACCTCGACGGAAGCAAATGATGTGTGACGTCTTCCCGAGGAGTCGAAGGGAGATACGCGGACAAGTCTGTGAACGCCGTTCTCACTCTTCATGTAACCATAAGCGTTAACGCCTTCGATCATGATGGTAGCGGATTTAAGACCTGCTTCTTCGCCGTCCAGCCAGTCAAGAAGCTTAACGTTGTATCCGTGCTTTTCGCCCCAACGGGTGTACATTCTGTAAAGCATGAGCGCCCAGTCCTGAGCCTCAGTTCCGCCCGCACCGGGATGGAAGCTGATGATTGCGTTGTTCTTATCGTATTCGCCTGAGAGAAGGATCTCAATGCGCTGCTTTTCTTCCTCAGCCTTGATAGCTTCTACCTCAGCGAGTACCTCGTCTGTAAGGCTTTCGTCATTTTCTTCTATTCCAAGCTCAGCGAGGGTTAAAGTATCCTCAAGCTTAGCGCAGAGGCTTTCGTAAGCCTCGATCTTGTCCTTGAGCTGCTTTACCTGACGAAGGATTTTTCCGGAATTAGCCTGGTCATTCCAGAAATCGGGCTCAAGTGTCTTTTTTTCAAGCTCAGCCACCTCAGCGGTAAGCTCGTCGATCCTCAGCGCAGAACCAAGCTCCTCGATATCAGCGCGAAAATTGTTTAAGGTGTGTCTTGCTTCTTCAAGTGCGATAATCAATGTATTTTCCTCCGAACATTATATTTCAGTATTTGTTTCATCCTCGAGCGCTTCTGTGTCTATTTCCAGACCGTCGAAAGTGAGTATCTTCGGTGCGCGCTTCAAAGGATCGTATATGAACCTTCTGCATTTATAGTCTTCCGATACCACACCGTATTTTCCGCATACCAGTTTGTCTCCGGTTGCGAGAGGAGTGGCATGTTCACAGTATTTGCAGAACGTTTCAATATTGCTTTTGTTTCTTATTTTCATTTTGATTTTCATGAATTTATAAAACCTTATGTGAAAATTTGGAAATATTGGATGCGTTAAACGCACACATTATATTATATAATATATTCTTCAATAAATCAAGATTTTGAGGCGATTTTATTTCTTTCGACAAGATTTTTTATTAAATAATCAAGAATGAAACTAATGTAAGCGCTCCACATACGCCCCCCTGCGCTGCTTTGAAAAGTAAAAGCTTTCTGACCGACAACCCGCATTCGGCGGCAAATCCTGCAGCTTGGAATATTGCCGCAAGTCCGCCGAAGCCCACCGCAAAACCTGATAAAAAAGCGCCGATCATACCGCCTACCTCCGCCGCAGCTTGTGCCCCTGATGAAAACTCGAAAAGCGATATTAGCCCGGCATTTATTTCAGGTGTAAATACGGTGAAAAATCCACAGACCGTTTTCCAAAATACAACAGAGGCGCAAATACTTACACAGCCGATTCCCGATTTCGTAACGGCTTCGGAGAGCGCCCTCGTATAATTTACGTCGATTTCGGTTTGACAAGCTTTTTTGACTGTGACGGCAGTATTTTCGAATACTGACCTGCTAAGCAGAACCATCGATATTAGCTGTGAAAGATAAATACAAACACCGAAAACAGTACTGCCCCAAAGGTAAGTACCGATGAAGCAGATAGGAAATGCAGGCCCGGTATTATGCGCCTGACACAGTGCATCTTCTGCCTCTGTTTTGTTGATCTTTCCGATTTTGTAAAGCTCGCATACGGAGGTGGCACCTATCGGGAAACCGCTTATAAGTCCAAGCACTACAGCGCCCGTAACCTCTTTTTTGATATGTGCCGTCTTTTCAAGTAATTTCCCGGGAAATAACTCAAGAAACGTACAAAGACCGCTTCCCGACATAAATGAGGAAAGTACCATAAACGGGAAGAGGGAAGGAAGCACCGTCCTTGCAGTAGCTGTTGCCGTTCTTACGATTCTGTCGCTGATCTGTGTTGAAAATACGACAGAAAATATACCTCCGCCAATACACAGGCATAACAATACGGTTTTCGCAATAGTAACACGTCTTCTCTTAACTGTTTTACATGCCGTCAAGTAATTATTCACCTCATTTTTACATATTATCTTTTAGTTAAATAATATGTCTGAAAGGTGTGTAAATTAACGTGACAAAGAAAAAAAGTTACAGTCTAATCTCAAAACTTATGAGATTCGGAGATTTTCCCATTGAGGCATCGGGTCATGTTCCTACCGTTGAAATAAAGGGAAACAGCGAGGTGTACGTAACCGGATGTGAGGGGATACTTGAATTTGAAAGCGATAGGATACTTGTAAAAGCTAAAGGTCAGATGATAGATATTGTAGGAGTGGACCTTATACTCAGTGAGTTTTTAGCTTCCGGAGTCTGTGCATCCGGGGTTGTTAATGAAGTCAGAATAACGAGGGAGAAGTGATGTTAAAGGATATATTCGCTTATTTTTCCGGATATTGTTATTTTGTAGTAAAGCATGAATACAGAACAATTGCTGCCGATGCCGTATACAGACATGGGATCAAATGCTATAATACACGGCTTGAGAAAGACGGCACGTACCGTCTAAAGATACCGATTTATAATGCAGCCAAGGCTTCACGGGTATTCGATTCGGAAAAAATTGAGTATGAAAAGTCTGATGTAAAAGGCATACCGTTTTATCTTAGATTTTTTGTCAGCCGTCCGGGGATCGGCTTAGGTATGATAATATTCTTTACGGTTATGTGGCTGTCGGGTAAGACAGTGTGGAAGATAAACGTAGAAGGGAACGAAAAGTACAGCGATGAGTATATTGTAAATCAGCTTGAAGAGCTTGGTTTTGGATACGGTACATACATACCTTCCGTTGATTTTGACCAGATGCATTCTGAATACCTTGCAAAGTTTTCGGAGATATCGTGGATATCGGTGAACATGAACGGCACTTATGCAAACGTTCAGGTGCGTGAAAAACGCTTAGGTGAACGAGTTAACCATGAAGATGGGGGGTATGCCAATATCATAGCTTCTGAGGACGGTGTGATAGCCCATGAAGAAACATCGTCGGGTATACCTCTGATCAAGCAAGGTGACGTTGTAAGGAAAGGCGAGCTGTTAGTCTCGGGAGTAGTGCCTCTCAGGAACGGCGGGCACAGGTATTCATATGCAGAAAGTAAGGTATACGCCTACGTACCGAGGTACTTAGAGGTGGAAGTCCCGTTCAAAACAACGGAAAAAGTGTATACCGGCGAGAGTTTTACGAAAAAAACAGTAAAAATTTTTAAAAAAAGTATAAATCTTTCAATAAATAGTGGATTTGAGTACACAACTTATGATAAAATAATAAGAAGTAGAAGAATATCTGTTTTTGATAGCATCCCTTTACCCGTTTGGATAGATGAAACGGAATACAGAGAATATTATTATGTGGAAAAAACGCTGACGAAAGATGCGGCGGTCTCTGCGGCTCTGGCAGAGCTCAGAGACAGACTTGACAGCATCCTCGAGGAGGCTGAGATTACGTCAATCAGTTTTGCATATGAGATAAGCGAAAACAGATTTATTATAAAGTGTGACCTAACGTGTATTGCCGATATCAGCGAGATCGTGGAGTTTACCGTAAACGTATCGGACACGGAAGAGAAAAACTGAAAGGATAGCCAAATGGCACAGAAGACAATAGTCGTTAACGACAGCGAAATAACAAAACGTATCTTCGGCAGCTTTGACCGTAATTCGGCGCTGATCGAAGCCGGCCTCGGAGTACGCATATATAACAGGCAGGATCCCTCGGGCAGAGGAGACGCCATCATGATTGAAGGCCCCGACGAGGCTGTTACAAAAGCCGCAGAGGTCATGAAAAATCTTAAGAAGATCGCTTCAATCGGTGAAGAGATAACCGAACAGAGTGTGGAATATATCATATCTATGGTAACTGACGGAAGATCCGATGAGCTTGGCGGATATGACGACAGCTGTGTCTTCGTTACAGCTAAGGGTAAGCCCATAAAAGCAAAGACTGTCGGTCAGAAGAAGTACATTGACATGATCAAAAAGAACACCGTTGTGCTTGGAGTTGGACCTGCAGGTACAGGTAAGACCTATCTTGCTGTAATGATGGCTGTTAAAGCACTCCGTGCTCATGAGGTATCGAGAATTATCCTTACCCGTCCCGCTGTGGAAGCCGGCGAGCGTCTCGGATTCCTTCCGGGTGACTTGCAGAGTAAGATCGATCCATATCTCAGACCTCTTTACGATTCTCTTTATGACATGATGGGTGCTGAGAACGTGGCAAGGCTTATTGAAAAAATGACCATCGAGATCGCGCCTCTGGCATACATGAGAGGTCGTACGCTTGTCGACTCGTTCATTATTCTTGACGAGGCTCAGAATACCACACCCGAGCAGATGAAAATGTTCCTTACCCGTCTCGGAAACGGATCAAAGATCGTTGTAACAGGAGACCTGACCCAGACAGACCTTCCGTTCGGACAGAAAAGCGGTCTTGCGTCTGCGGTGCGTATACTCAAGGGAATCGAGGACATCGGAATTCACGAATTCTCCGAGCGTGACGTTGTTCGTCACAGGCTTGTACAGAAGATCATCGTGGCTTACGATAAATACGACAGAGAACGTGCAGTTAAGAAATCCGAAAGGGCAAATTCGGGCAAGTCTTATCACAGCTCCGGAAAACGTGAGGGCGGAGGAAATAAAGCATGAAGGTAAAGATAATATTCTCAAACGAGCAAAAGAAATTCAAATGCGGATTTAAGCTACGTTCGCTTATAACCAAATCGGTATCTAAGGCACTTGAATATATGGATTTTAAATATAAATGTCAGGTGTCGGTAACGTTTACCGACAATGAAGGGATACGCGAGCTTAACCGCGAGTACCGTGAAAAGGACAGTGCTACAGACGTGTTGTCATTTCCTATGTACGACTTCAAAAACGGAGACGTACCCTTCGAGGGTGAGGACGCTGAGCTTGGCGATATAGTTCTTTCACTTGAAAGGGCAAAGGAACAGTCAGAGGAATTCGGACACAGCTTCGAGAGGGAAGTCTCCTTCCTTACGGTACATTCAGTGCTTCACCTTCTTGGTTACGATCACGAAACAGGCGAAGAAGATGAAAAAGAAATGTTCGCTCTCCAGGACAAAATAATGGATAAAATAGGACTTAAAAGAAATTAATGACGAGGTGAAATAATGAAAACAGCATATATATCAATAATCGGACGCCCTAACGTAGGTAAATCAACTCTTATGAACAGCCTTCTCGGTGAGAAGGTATCTATCGTTTCTCCAAAGCCGCAGACCACCCGTAACAGAATTGCAGGTATTCTTACGGAGGGGGAGAATCAGTACGTATTCCTTGACACTCCCGGTGTGCACAAATCAAAGAATAAGCTTGGCGACTATATGATGAAATCCGTAAAGAGTACCGTAAGAAGCGCTGATGCTGTTATACTTATTGCCGATGCGGCTCATCCTGCAGGCAGTGTTGAGAAGAATCTGATAGAGCAGATCAAGAACGCTGATCTCCCTGCAATTCTTGTACTTAACAAGATCGACATGACAAACGCAGAGAAGCTTGCGGAGACTATTGCCAACTATGCGTCTCTTCATGATTTTGAGGCAGTAGTACCCACAGCTGCCATTAACGGAAAGAATGTAGATATCGTGCTGAAGGAGGTTGAGCCTTTCCTCTACGAAGGAGAGTGGATGTTTGAGGAAGATTCCATCACTGACCAGCCCGAGAGACAGATTGCCGCTGAGATCATCAGAGAAAAGCTTCTCCGCGTACTCAGCGACGAAGTTCCTCACGGTACGGCAATCGTTATTGAGGAATTCAAGGAGACCTCCAAGATGCTCAGTATCAGAGCAGAGATCTTCTGTGAAAAGGCTTCCCACAAGGGTATTATTATCGGTAAGAACGGTGAAACTCTCAAAAAGATCGCAACCTTTGCGAGAGAAGACCTTGAAGAATTCTTCGGTATCAAGGTATATATTAATCTCTGGGTAAAGGTAAAGGAGAAGTGGAGAGACAGCGACTTTATCCTCAATTCCTTCGGATACAATCCCTCAGACCTTGATTGATCGTGGAGAACGTATAAATGGAAGAGCTTAAGACCATGGCTCTTGTTATCCGTGAGGTACAGCTTAAAGAAGCAGATAAGCTGCTCACGGTACTGACCCCCGAGCACGGAAAGATCCTTGTCAG
>JAZUBZ010000082.1:0-41396 GCA_045638805.1 Eubacteriales bacterium | reverse complement strand
GCTATTCCCAGAGGCGAAATCCGGCTGGATACGGAAGAAGGCGGCGTCCACGGGAAGTACGTGGAATTCGACCTGAAGTACGACGGCGGGATACGGTCCTTCGTGGAACACCTGAACAACGCCAGACGCTGCGAGGTGATCCATAACCAGGTCATCTATATGAAGGCGGAAAAGGGCGACATCACTGCGGAAGTGGCCATGCAGTACAATGACTCCTTCAACGAAATGATCGTCACCTTCGCCAACAATATGTCCACCATCGACGGCGGTACACACGAAACAGGTTTTAAGACAGCTATCACAAAGGTACTTAACGAATACGCAAGACGCAGCGGTGCGCTGAAGGACGCCGACAAAAATCTTACCGGTGAAGACGCAAGAGAAGGTCTTTGCGCGGTAGTAAGTGTAAAGCTTCCCGACGCACAGTTTGAAAGCCAGACCAAGGCAAAGCTTGGTAACAGCGAGGTTCGTACCATCGTTGATAATATTGTAAGTGAAAAGCTTGCCGAGTTCTACGAAGAAAATCCCTCTGTAGCTAAGGCTATCATCGAAAAATCCCTTGCGGCATCCCGCGCAAGAGAAGCGGCAAGAAAGGCTCGTGAGCTTACACGTAGAAAAGGCTTCCTTGAGGGCGGCTCATCCCTTCCCGGTAAGCTTGCGGACTGCCAGGAAAAGAGACGTGACCTTACAGAAGTTTATCTCGTAGAGGGAGACTCCGCGGGAGGCTCTGCAAAGAGCGGACGCGACAGCCGTTTCCAGGCAATCCTTCCCCTCAGAGGTAAGGTTCTTAACGTAGAAAAGTCCCGTCTTGACAAGGTTTATTCAAACCAGTCCCTCATTCCGATCATCCAGGCTCTCGGATGCGGTATCGGTGAGGATTTCGATATTGAAAAGCTCCGCTACGGCAAGATCATCATCATGGCCGATGCGGACGTAGACGGTTCTCACATTCAGATACTTCTTCTTACATTCTTCTTCCGTCATATGAGACCTCTTATCGACGGCGGACACGTATTCCTTGCACAGCCTCATCTTTATAAGATAAAGGGACGCGGAGGACGTGAAAGATACGCTTTCTCCGATGCAGAACGCGATGAGATCGTTGAGGAAATGGGCGGAAATATCACCGTAGAAAGATATAAAGGTCTTGGTGAGATGGACGCAGATCAGCTTTGGGAGACAACAATGGACCCTGAGACAAGAACTCTTCTCAAAGTAGAGGTAGAGGATGCTATGGCTTGTGACGAGGCATTCTCCTTGCTGATGGGTGACAAGGTTGAACCCAGACGTGAATTCATCGAGCAGAACGCAAAGTACGCGGAAAACCTTGACGTATAACGGAGACACGGTATGAAGAAGATATTACTCATTATTTTATCCCTTATATTGATGTTTTCCGTATCTTCATGCGGTAAGTCTGAAAAAGCAGACGAGCTTAATTGGAAGATAGATGAAGAAGTCCTTATTATCAGCGGTCACGGAAAAATGCCCGATTATATCGATGAAAACGGTGAGTTGACTGAGCGTCCCTGGGATGGAAAAGAAAACGAGTTTTATATCGTTGAGATCGAAGAAGGGATAACTTCTGTCGGTGCCGGTGCGTTCAAGGGATTTCAGAATGTACATGTGGTAACTTTACCCAGAAGCTTAACATCTATTGGCGAGAGTGCTTTTGAAAGATGTATATCCATTGGTTCCATCGATTTTAAAGGTAATCTTGAAAAAATAGAAGCGAATGCATTTAAAGATTGCTACAGTCTGTATGAGTTGAATATTCATGATAACATTATAAGCATCGGTGATTCTGCATTCAACACTTGTTATGCTCTTTCTAAAGTAAAGATCGGTGACAGTATTGAAAGCATCGGTAAAGAAGCATTTATAGGTTCACTTGATGCCAAAACCGTTGAATTTGACGGAACAAAGGCAAGATGGGAAGAGCTTGGCGGTATGTCACTTGTTGACGAAAAAGATACCGTGATATGCTCGGACGGTAATTTCGGTGAATAACGAACAAAGGAGACTAATATGAAAAAAATATTGTTCGCTTTATTATTAATGATGGTATTATGTTCACTTTTTTCATGTGGTAATAACGAAATCAATGAAAAAGATAGTGTGAAAGAAAACAAAGATACTTATACTGAAAATAGTAATGAGAATCTTTATAGTGATGATTCCGCTGAATCTACCACTGAAGCTATCACTGAAGCTACTGAGGAACCCGAAAAAGAAGAAACATATGAAGAACTTTTGGCAAGAATTAACAGAATGCCTGTAGCCGAGGACTTTTCATGGAAGCTTGAAAACGGAGTTCTTACTATAAGTGGAAACGGTAGAATGCCTGAAAAAAATAATAGAGAAGATTATGAATGGTATGAATCAAGAGACAGCATACAGCAGATAGTTGTGGAAGACGGCATTACAGGAATTTCAAAAAATGCATTTTATACATGTAAGCAAGTAAAAAGCGTTTCGCTCCCCGAGGGAATAGTCAGAATCAATGCAAATGCTTTTTCGTATTGTATGGCTCTTGAAGAAATTAATATTCCCGATGGTATTTTAATGATTGAACAGAAGGCATTTACTGAATGTGAACGTCTCGGTGAAATTTATTTACCAGACACTCTAAAGTATATAGGAGAGGGAGCTTTTTTCGAATCGGGAATCAAAAGCGTTGTGGTTCCCAATGGAATCAAGGCTATACTTATAAATACATTTTCAATGTGCGAGAATCTTGAAAGTGTTGTAATTAATGAAGGTACTACAGAAATTGGAACATATGGTTTCTACAAGTGCTTCAATCTTAAAAACGTTGAACTTCCCGACAGTCTAACTAAAATTGGTAGCGAAGCCTTTGGTGTCTGTACTTCTCTCGAGAGCATTGAACTTCCCGATGGAGTTTTAGAATTAGGTACATACGCTTTTAACGGGTGTTCTGCACTTAAGAGTTTTACCATACCAAGATGTGTAAAAGAGATTCCCGATGGATTATTCAGAGATTGTATATCCCTTGAAAGTATCACGATTCCTGCAGGGGTTGAAGTTATCGGTATGGGTCTTTTCAGCAGAAGCTTTAACGCAAGAGATATCTATTTTGAAGGTACGATCGAGGAATGGACTGCTGTAAGTAAGGGTGCATTATACATTGATAAGATTATTGTTCATTGTGTAGACGGAGACGTGGTATTCCAATAAATTTTTCCAGTAATGATCTTTGACTGGGATATCATCCTCAAACGAACGGATTGAGATAAATTACTGAGTGTATCTTTATGTAAAGAATAGCATGTGCGAATTCAACATCAGCTCCGTCCTACAAAAAGGAGAAAAAACATATTATGGCAGAAAAAAAGAGAATAAATGACAATATAGAATTTCCCGATCAGGCGATAGTGCCTGTTAACATGGAAAAAAGAGTGCGTAAGGCGTTCCTTGAATACTCCATGTCCGTTATCGTGTCCCGTGCTCTTCCCGATGTCAGAGACGGTATGAAGCCGGGTCAGAGACGTATCATGTACGCAATGTACGAGGATAACCTCACCCACGATAAGCCCTTCCGTAAGTCTGCGACCACAGTAGGTAACGTTCTCGGACGTTACCATCCTCACGGTGACGCGGCAGTTTACGGCACCATGGTAAGAATGGCACAGGATTTCTCATACAGATATCCTCTCGTTCAGGGTCACGGTAACTTCGGTTCCGTGGACGGAGACGGTGCGGCTGCTTACCGTTATACGGAGGCGAGACTTTCAAAAATCGCATCTGAGCTTATGAGCGATATTGAGAAGAACGTTATCGACTGGAATATGAACTTCGATAACTCACGCCGTGAGCCCAGCGTTCTTCCTTCAAAGTTCCCCAACCTTCTCGTAAACGGAAGCATCGGTATCGCTGTTGGTATGGCTACCAATATTCCTCCCCATAACCTTAGTGAGGTTATCGACGGTACTATTTACCTCATGGACAACCCCGACGCGGGAGTTTCTGACCTTATGAACTACGTTAAGGGTCCCGACTTCCCCACAAAGGCTACCATTTTCGGTCAGCGCGGTATCTACGAGGCGTACGCTACCGGCCGCGGTAAGGTAATGGTAAGAGCCAAGGCTGACGTGGACGAGGAAAAGCGCCGTATCATAATTTCCGAGATACCCTACATGGTAAACAAGTCTGAGCTTGTAAAGAGCATGTACGAGGTAGCAAGAGAGAAGAAGATAGAGGGTGTTACCGACATCCGCGACGAGTCCGGCCGTAACGGTATGCGTATCGTTATCGAATACCGCCGTGACGCTAACGGTCAGGTAATACTCAATCAGTTCTATAAGTATACACAGCTTCAGGATACCTGCGCTATCAATATGCTCGCCCTTGTAAACGGCGAGCCTAAGGTACTCAGCCTCAGACAGGTGCTTGGCAATTACATCGCTCACAGAACGGACTGCACACGCCGCAGAATTCAGTTTGAGCTTGACCGCGCACTCCACGAGGCACATATCAACGAAGGTTACAAGATCGCTACCGACAACATCGACGAGGTCATCACCATAATCCGTAACTCACCTGATACACCTACTGCTAAGGTACGCCTTTCCGAAAGATTCGCTCTTTCAGAGGCGCAGTCTCAGGCGATCGTTTCTATGACTCTCGGACGTCTTTCCGGTATGGAGCGTCAGAAGGTTATTGATAAGCTTGCTGAGCTTTATGAGGCTATCGGTGAATACAGAGCTATTCTCGCAGATCCCGAAAGAATAAAGGGTATAATCAAGGATGAGCTGACTGAAATAAAGGAAAAGTACGGAGACGAGAGACAGACTGAGATCGTTGAATATCACGACGAGATCATGCTTGAGGATCTTATCGAGCGTCATAACTGTGTTATTACTCTTACTCACGCCGGATATATCAAGCGTCAGCCTGCGGATTCCTATTCTGCTCAGTCAAGAGGAGGTAAGGGTCGCCGCGGTATGGCAACTAAGGAAGAGGACTACATCGAAAGAGTACTGTCAGTTGACTCACATAGTAATATTCTTCTCTTTACAAACTTCGGAAAGGTATACACAAGCAAGCCTTACCGTATTCCCGAAGCAAGCTACAATGCAAAGGGTACGAATATCGTAAATCTTCTTGAGCTGGCTGAGGGTGAAAAGATTACAGCTGTACTTCCCGTTGAAAGCCTTGCGGCTGAAAATCTTGATGAGGACTACCTCGTAATGATAACCCGTCAGGGTGTTATCAAGCGTACCCGTCTTGCTGAGTATTCCTACCAGCGTAAGGGCGGTAAGATCGCAATCAACCTTGACGAAGGTGACGAGCTTATCTTTGCGGCTCATACTCACGGTGATACGGATATCATGATCGCAACGTCTACGGGTCTTGCGGCGCGCTTCCCTGAGGAAAAGGTAAGCGTAATGGGAAGAACCGCACACGGTGTGCGTGGTATCAAGCTGATGGGTGACGATTACGTAGCTGGTGCTGTAGTTATCGAGCGTGATCCTGAGTGGAGAGCATCTCACAGACTTCTTATGATAACCGAGGGCGGCTTTGGTAAGAGACTTGATGAATCTCTCTTTGAAAACAAGGGACGCGGTATCAAGGGTATGTGCTGTCATAAGGTTACCGATAAGACCGGACCTCTTGTTGGCATTGCTACGGTTACAGATGACGATGACGTTATGATGATAACCGTAGACGGTACTATCATACGTATGCACTGTAACGGTATTCCCGAATACGGCAGAACTGCGGCAGGTGTTATCGTTATGAGACTTGGAGAAGACTCCAAGATCGTAAACTTCACCACAATGGCTGCTGAAGCAGAGGAAGAAGAATCTTCCGAAGTTGTTGAAACTGAAGAGGAGAGCACTTCTGCAGAGGAATAATCAAAGTAATCATAGACTTATGCTGCAGTAAACAAATAATGACCCCCGACAGATTTTGGGAATCTGTCGGGGGAGTTTTGTTATGTTAGATAAACCCGAATTAGGTTAGGTTTATAATTTACAACTCAAAAGTTGAAACACCTGAGTCCATGGCATTTTTAACTTTTACTAATGCTTCAATCGCTTCTTCTCTGCTTTGGTAATATGCTATATATTCCCACCTACCAATTCCGGTTTGTATCATCAAAGACGAACCATCAACACGAAGTCCACCGTAGCAAATGAGTAATTTAGATTTGTCAGGACTAAACACTTTCATATGTTGTCTTGGTCTAACAACAGTTCCATCTTTAAGAATAAATTCAAAATCAGAAAAACTTTCGCCCAATGCCTCTGGCATTGCATCTTGTACAGCACAAGTAACAGCAGAATCCACTTGGTCAGTCAGAACATCTTCAATCATATCTTCCAGTCGGGAAGATAGTTCATCCAGAATACTATCTAACTCAAAATTTTTATTTTCTCCCATAAATTTTCAACACCTTTGAATTTAAGTACATCGTTTCGTTTTATCGCCGGTTTCGTCTTTGTTTAATAAACGCACAATGAAAATATAGTACCCCTATTCTTCTGCGTATAATTCATCATAGTACCAATGCATTGGATTTTCATAGATATATTTTCTTATTTCGTCAAAATCTTCGCGTCCGCGGATGATATGCTCGTGAAAAGAAGATTGAAATAATTTGTCCGGAAAACCATTTTTTTTACATTCTATCGTTGTAAGTGATTTATACGCGCAAACAATATCCATAATCGTAGGGCGGGGGCTTGCTCCCGCCGTATCGCCATTCAAAATCAGAATTACATGGATATGGTTTGGCATAATAACATATTGTCCAACCGAAAGAAAAGAATATCTTTCTTCAAGTAAAAATAATTGCTTTTCTGCAATTTCTCCGAACAAAGTATATTTTGGGCTGATCGTTTCTACGATATGAGATAAAATACATCGCCGATCATGTGTACATATTGTAATGAAATAAGCACCGTTAGAACTGTAATCAAAATGATTCAAGCGAGGATGATTTCTTTTCGGTAAATTTTTATCAATATCTGTCACTACACCATTATAACACTAATTCTCCTTTAAGAACAACAGAGAAAAGAAGCGTCCCTCATTTATCTTATTCTGTTACCTTTACGGTATACCCTGCGTTAACTCCGCTGACGGATAAAACGCCCGCCTTACGGGAAACAACAGCTCTTCCGAATCTCTTCGGAAGAACGATTATAGTCTCAAAATCGCGGTCCTTGAAGTTGACCTTTACCGTGATCTCGCGCTCGCCTGTATGACTTACGTTAAACGCGCCGTGAGTGATGGAGCCGTACAGAGCAGATGACCAGCCCTGGATTTCCTTACCGCAGTTTTCACCGGTGTCACCGTTCATGTATTCGTTAGGTGCGAAGTCGCCGGGTACCTCAAGGTCATAGTGCCCTACCTTACGGATAAGTCTCTCAGCGTCATCCTGATATCCGGTTATGTATCTGCTCATAATATCGCAGAACATGAGGTAAGGCCATACGCCGCCGTTGTGATAGTCACCGCCTACGTAACCAAAGCTGTCGGGGCGGTAGGGGAAGGTCTCTCTGATACCGAATTCGTTCTCACCGCGTGAGAGAGCATCGTAAATAGCCTGAACTCTATCTTCGGGAACAACGCCCCAGATAAGACCAACTGTCTGGTCCTGAAGCACCTCGGTCATCTCACGACCGTCGTACCATACCTCTGCGTAGTGGTCACCAAGCCACAGACCTCCGTCCGCAACGTCACGGTTTACTGTCTCGTAGATGCTGTCGTAAAGCTCTTCGTATCTTGTCTTAGTAGAAATATCCTCCATTTCACCTGCAAGATATGCGCCTTCCTTCAGCACAGCAAGCCACAGAAGGGCAAAATGAGGAGAAAGCTTTCTGCCAACTACGCCCATAACGTCCTTCCAGTCACCCCAGAAGCACATGGGATTGTCGGGCGTGTCCTGCTCGGGGATAAAGTCACCGTCGCGGTCGAATGTAAGGAGGAAATCAACGCTCTTTTTATAAGCGTTGTACATTTCCTCAAGGAAGCTTTTATCATGATGGAATCTGTAGTATCTTGCGATGCGGAGACAGAAATACTGGTTGATGTCAATGTCGTAGTCTCTCTCAATACGGGGGAGAATGGTTGTGGGAATCTTACCGTCGGGTCTCATCCATCTTGCGGAAAGGCGTATGATATCGCGCTCAAGCTCGCTCCAGAGAGAAACGTGGAGGAAAGAAGTCCAGAAGGAGTCTCTCTGATTGAGCTCGGTGTAACCCATGGTCATGACCTCACCGGTTACGGCACTCTTTGTGAGAAGTATTGCCGCCTGCATATACCAGCGGGTGTAGAGATATATCTTATCGTCGCCAATGCTCGGAATGATGCTTACGAAATCAAAAATTTCCGCACGGAATTCTTCATATGCCGTCTGCACGTATCTGCATACGTCAGAGGCGGAATCCATCTTCATCTTAAATCTGTGGTTATTTTCAAATATTCCGAGGAGGAATACGTTTCTTGTCTCGCTCTTTGCGGGGACATTCACAACTGCTGTGAGAGATAAGTTTCCGTTTTCGCTGACATTTCCTTCAGCAGATACACATCCGAAAGCGGAAACGAATGCGTCTCCCTCTTCTATGATATAGTGTCCGTCAGCAATGTTTTTTACTTCACCCGTCTTGCCGAATGAGCTTCTCAGAGCATCTCTTGTGGGATGCCACTCGAGAGTGATTTTTACGTTCTTGTCACAGTCGGTGCTATTTTTGAAGGCGTACTCTGTTACGGTACAGGGAGTGAAGATAAGCTCGTGATTATTAGCTGAAAGAGGAGAATACGCAAGAACGGACACGTCCACACCGTCTGCAAGTACGGCGTCAGCCATGTAGCGGGGGTAAGCGTTGTCCTTTATATCCCAATTAAGATTGCAGTCTGACAAAGCAGTTCCGTCAATGTCGAAGACGAAGCCACACTCACCTGCCTCGCGTAGCGAATTGTTTCCGGGCTCAAAATAAGGGGGATTATACACGATACGTCCGTACATTCTGCCTTTAGGCGTAACAGATGCGGACATGGTGCTGTTACCTATTACAAGGCCGCTTTTTGCTTCTTTTGTGAATTCCATAGTCTTAATTCTCCTTATCAAAACCGAGTTTTCCACATATACTGTTGAAAACTTCTTTTGTAATAATCATATTTATTGCTGAAAGCAGAGCATTTGCGCTCATTCCCACAGGAAGTGACACTTCAAAGGCAAATCTGTCACGCTTTTCAGTGGAATTATCTCCTCCGCTAAGCCCGGCAAAATAAAAGTCTGTTTTGGTTATAGACTCTGCCTCAGTTTTTTCACCGCCCGCCACCTCGGGATGGAGGTCTATTAGTGAAAGGATCCTTTCGCGAATAATATCTGCGGAAATACCCTCGACTCCCAAAAAGCCCTCGGCGGATGCCTTCGCTTTTCTTTTTTCCTTACCCTTTATCTGGGGGACGTAAAGCTGATACACCTTGTCAGGGGGGATAAGTCCCGAAAGATGGCTTCTTATCAGCTTACCCGCGCCGTCGCTGTCGCAAAGCAGAATAACTCCCTTTTCACTGAGACGGCGGATAACGGCTCTTTTTTCGGTGTTGTTGAACACACCAAAGCCGTCGGTGGTTATCACCGTAGCATCTGCTACAGATAAAATTTTTATTTTATCGTATTTACCCTCCACGATTACAGGAAGGGACAGCCTAATCTTATCCAAAATACATAGTCCCCTTATCTTTTTCTGATGAGTTTTCCTGCTGTACAAATGAGTCTTTCAAGAGGAATATATCCGGATACTCCGGATTTTGTTTTAAAATCAGCTTCACAACAAAGCTCAACTATTCTGTCAATAATCTCCGGAGAGACACCGCGGCAGGCATTCATCTGAAGAGACACCGCGTAATGATGAAGACCAAGAAGCTTTGCTATCTCATATTTGTCATGTCCCTCTGCGGCAAGGTAGTATATCTGCGCCATGTCGCAGAAGCTTTTCGTTATACTTGCAAGAAGCCTTGCAGGAGGCTCATTACGTCTTATCGCTCTTCCGAGACACTCAAGCGCCGCCTCTGTGTTGCCCGATGCCACGGAATTGGTGAGCATAAACGCTTCCTCCTCCGGGGTGCGAGTGACGGTGGACATGATAAGGTCAGGGGCTATAGCATTCATTCCCATGGAAAGGGCGCGTGCGCTGACTTTTTCCGCTTCTCCGCGAAGTCTGTGCATACTTCTGCCGCACATCTTTATCATAAGACGGAGGGAGGCTTCATCAGCGGTAAGATTATCCTCACTGAAATGTCTCATAAGCCATCTTACAAGCTTTTCTTCCGTACTGAGTGGGAAATCTACTGTCTTTAAGTTTTTATCCATCACCTTAAAGGCTGAAGTGGGCTTGTTTTTTGTACCTGCGTCAAAGCCTTCTGCGGCAACGCTTATGACAACTACCGTATCATCATAGGACGCGAAGGTGGGTACAAGCTCTAAAAACTGCTTTTTTTCCTTTTCGGAAAGGGCATCATATGATGAAAGACGGATCTTTATAAGCTTTTTGTCCGTCATCATAGGCGGAGACATCAATGAGTCCTCTATGGCGGTAGTTGAAAAATTATCGTTATCGAACAAAATCTCGTTGAAGTCGGCAAAGGTCTCGTCGGTGATGACAGCACGACGGATGAGAGAAGTATAATATTCCTTGAGGTAATCCTCATCTCCGTAGAAGAAATATCCGCCCTCGGGAGATTTTATGCTTGCTTTCAGTTCTTTTTCTGTCATGTCAGTCTCCTTTCGGGGGAATAAGGTGAGTGAAGAGTGAATAATGAATAATGAATAATTTCGGAATATTTGCTTCGCAAATAAATTTTATTTAAAATAGGATGGATGTTTCGGTGCGTTCAAACGTGTCATTCTGAGCCTATGCGAAGAATCTCTTTTGTAAAAAAATGAAGATATACAAGGAATAGAGTGGTTTGTTCGTACGGACGAGGGGAAGTACACTATCATTTTCCCAAAGGGAAAGCATCAATAAGCATCCACGGTGTCCATGTAACGTACACCATTTTTCGCGATGTAATCCTTTCTTTCGGAAAGGTCGTCGCCGAGAAGCGTCTCAAAAATATACGCCGTTGCCGCCGCATCTGCCTCGTTTACACGGATGAGACGACGGGTCTCGGGGTTCATGGTGGTCTTCCACATCATGTCAGGCTCGTTCTCACCAAGTCCCTTTGAACGCTGAAGGGTATACTTCTTGTTCTTCTTTTCAAGAGCTGCTGTGATCTCTGCCTTTTCAGGCTCGTTGTAAGCGAAAAGAGTTTCGTCCTTGGTTGTGATCTCATAAAGGGGAGACTCGGCAATATATACCTTACCCTCCCTAAGCAGAGTGGGAAGAAGACGGTAGAACATGGTTAAGATAAGCGTTCTTATCTGGAAGCCGTCTTCGTCGGCATCGGTACATATGATGATCTTTGCCCAGCGAAGATTTTCAAGGTCGAATGGGACGATGTCGCCCTTTACCTTACCCTTTATTTCAACTCCGCATCCAAGAAGACGAAGCAGGTCAACGATGATATCGTTCTTGAATATCTTGTCGTATGTTGCCTTAAGACAGTTAAGAGTCTTACCTCTTACGGGGATTATCGCCTGGAATTCCGCATTTCGTCCAAGTTTACATGACGTCAGCGCTGAGTCACCCTCAACGATATAAAGCTCACGCTTTTCCACGTCCTTAGAACGGCAATTTACGAATTTTTCGATTCTGTTGGTGATATCCATTCCGCCTGAGAGCTTCTTCTTAAGATTAAGTCTTGCACTCTCAGCACTTTCACGGGAGCGCTTATTTATAAGTACCTGCGCTGTAATTTTATCAGCATCTGTCGGGTTTTCCGCAAAGAATATCTCAAGCTGCTCCTTCATAAACGCGGTCATAGCCTCTGCAATGAAGGGGTTTGTGATTGCTTTCTTTGTCTGGTTTGCGTAGGATGTCTGAGTTGATACGCTGTTGGTTATAAGTATAAGACAGTCCTCAACGTCTGCAAAGGTTATCTTAGATTCGTTTTTGTTGTACTTGCCCATCGCCTTAATTCGCTTGTCGATGGCGTAGGTAAATGCGTTTTTAACCGCCTTTTCGGGAGAGCCGCCGTGCTCAAGATAGCTTGCGCAGTGGTAATACTCAAGGACGTTGACGGTTTTGGACATACAGAATGCGATGTCGCACTTCAGCTTGTAATCGGGAAGGTCCTCTCTGTCACGTCCCTTTGTTTCAAGATGCCACGTTGCTATCTTTGTTTCAGCCGTGTTTCCCGCGATCTCGGAAATGTAGTCGACAAGTCCGTTTTCGTAGAAGTATTCCGTCTCCTCAAAGCTGCCGTCCTCAAGCTGCCACTTGAAGATGAACTTGATACCCTCTGTAACTACAGCCTGCTTCTTCAGCATATCCGTGTAATATTCCTTCGGAATATCAATGGCGTTAAAAACTTCAAGGTCGGGTTTCCAGCGCTGGAATGTACCGGTACGTCTGTCCTTCTTTGCAAGAGGAGTTACGGTAAGCTCGCCAACGGGCTCTCCTTTTTTGAAATTCATTTCGGAAACATTGTCTCCGTCATATGAAATAACGGTGAAATGCTCACTTGCATACTGTGTTGCACAGGCACCCAGACCGTTCAGACCGAGAGAATACTCGTATGCCGAGCCATCGCTGTTGTTGTCGTATTTACCTCCTGCGTAAAGCTCGCAGTAGATAAGCTCCCAGTTATATCTTCCCTCTTTTTCGTTCCAACCGAGGGGAATTCCGCGTCCTCTGTCCTCAACGGAAACGGAACCGTCGTTATACGCGGTAACGGTAATGGTGTTTCCGTATCCCTCTCTCGCTTCGTCAACGGAGTTGGATACTATCTCAAAAACGGAGTGCTCACAACCCTCAAGTCCGTCTGAGCCGAATATAACTGCGGGACGCTTTCTTACTCTGTCCGCACCCTTAAGGCTGGTTATGGACTGGTCGTTATATTTAGGGGACTTCTTTGCCATGTGATATGCTCCTTTTTTATACTTTTTTATCTTTAAGGGGATTTGAGATGATTTTTGAAAGATTATCTCTTATCTTCATTGCCACGTCGGGTTTATTCATGGAATAAACGTGAATATTTGTAACGCCGTTTGCGAATAGATCGATTATCTGGTCAGTTGCATATGCGATACCCGCCTGTTTCATAGCGTCCGGGTTATGACCGAAGCGGTCAACTATACTTTTGAATCTTTGAGGCATAAATGAACCTGACAGCTTAATCGCTCTTTCCACCTGATTTGCGGCGGTGATGGGCATTATACCTGCAACGACGGGTACGGTGATCCCGGCTTCTCTTATTCTGTAAAGGAAGTTATATAATAGGTTATTATCAAAGAACATCTGCGTTGTTAGAAAATCGCAGCCTGCGTCTACCTTTTCCCTAAGATATTTTATGTCCTCACATCTGTCGGAGCTTTCGGGATGTACCTCGGGATAACATGCGCCGCCGATGCAAAAATCTCCGCCCGATGACTTAAGCTCACGTACAAGCTCAGATGCATGGTGATAATGCCAAAGGGAACGGTCTGCGTTTTCCATTCCCGCAGGAATATCTCCGCGCAGAGCCATTACGTTTTTAATACCTGCTTCTTTCATGTCGCGGATACGCTCAGCGACGGTCTCACGGGTGGATGAAACGCAGGTGAGGTGACAAAGGGTGGGAACACCGACAGCCTCTTCGATATCGCGTGCAATATCGAGAGTGTATTTGCTTGTCCCTCCGCCGGCGCCGTATGTAACACTCATAAAAGTGGGAGAGAGCTTGGCTATCTCCTCAGCGGCACACTTTACGTTTTCAAACGCGGTGTCGGTCTTTGGAGGGAACACCTCAAAAGAAAGGTGATGCCCGGGGGCTGTTAATATATCTATAATCTTCATGAAATACTCCATCAAGTAAAGCTTGTGCATTATATTATATGATAACATATTTTACTTCTTTATTCAAGTGGATTTTGTAAATCCTGTTTTCTCCGTAATTTCAAGTAAAATCTTTTACAGAATAATCATAATTTGAAAGAAAAGAATACTTGAAAAAAGCTTATTTAAAATGTATAATAATGGAGAAGCGAATGGAAGGAGGATTATCACGTGAAAGAGCGCTTTAACGGTATATTAAAAAAAGTATACGTAGTTTTAAGAAAACTTATCGCAGACGTTTCGGTAAGATACATTTTGTACGCCGCACTGACGGTCTTCTTTGCTGAAGTCCTCCATACGGGATTTTTAAGCGGAATCACTTACTTTTTCCGTCATCCGGTAGCATTTATATCTGCTGTACTTACAGTCTGTTTTACCTATTGTATCTCTCTTCTCGTAAAAAAGAGAGTTGGAACATTTATCCTGATCGAGCTGTGTTGGATAGGTGTGGCTGTGGCAAACTGTATTTTGCTGACTTACAGAATAAATCCGCTCTCAGCCGTGGATTTCAAAATAATTTTCTCCGTTTTCAGCATTATAGGGATCTATCTTTCACCTTTACAGATAGTTCTGGTTATAGCGGCTATTCTTCTTGGTATAGCTTTGGTGGTATTCTTGATGATACGCCTTCCAAGCGAAAAGATCAATTATAAAAATGCTATAATCCGTATAGTATCCACAGGAGTTCTCACATTCGGTATGTTCTTCTTCGGTGCATTCGGTTATGCAGATGAAATGAAGGGTCTCAATCTGCCGGAGGTGTACAGTGAGTACGGCTTTGTGTATAGCTTTTCGATGAGCTTCGTTGACCGCGGCATCTCCCGCCCCGACGACTATTCAAGGGTTGATATCGACAGTATCATCTCAAATAATGAAGAAACTGAGACGGGAACATCCGATACTTCCGATACAGATGATCCATCCTCGGCCAACACGGAAACGGATACCGTAAACGGAGAGCCTGCGGAAAAAGAAAACGTCAACATTATTTTCGTTCAGCTTGAATCCTTCTTTGACCCTGCGCAGATAATAGGTCTTCACACCTCGGAAAACGCGATCCCGAATTTCACGTGGCTCCGAGAAAATTATCCGTCCGGAGCACTTACCGTCCCTGTTGCAGGTGCAGGTACTGTAAATACTGAGTTTGAGGTACTGTGCGGTCTTCCCATATCCGTCTTCGGTCTTGGTGAATATCCTTATGAGACATACGTTAAGAGTAATCCATGCGAGGCTATCCCTTATTACCTCAAAAGCGACGGATACACCTCCCATGCTATACACAACCATACAGGCACTTTCTATAACAGATATACCGTAATGCGGAACTTCGGCTTTGATACATTCACTCCCCTTGAATACATGAAGGACACGGATAAAAATATCCTCGGCTGGGCTGAAGATGCAGGTCTTGCCGACGAGATCATGGGAGCTGTAGAAAGTACCGATGGACGTGATTTCGTTTACGCAATATCCGTTCAGGCACACGGCAAATATCCCGGTGTTCCCGGTGAATACGGGAATATAGACGTATTTGGCGACTTCAACGAGGATATGCTGAACGGTATCGATTATTACGTAAATCAGATCTGCGACACAGACAAATTTGTAGGTGAGCTTATCTCTCAACTTGACAGTCTCGATGAGGATACGGTGGCGGTATTCTTCGGTGACCATCAGCCAAGTATTGACGTCATACCCGAGCAGCTTGCCTGCGGAAGCGTATATACTACGGAATACGTGATATGGAATAATATTGGACTTGAAGCAAAGCGAGAGGATAAGTATTCATACGAGCTATCCTCCTACGTTCTTGAAGAGTTGGGAATAGACGGAGGAGTTATCACAAGACTTCACACTATGGGTGAGGAGACTCCGTCCTTTGATGATTTCAGAACATTGGCTTACGATATTCTTTTCGGTGAAAGATACGCCTACGGCGGCAGTTTCCCGTATACCGTACCCGAAATGAGGTTTGGTTGGCGTGACGTTACGATAGAAAACACCTTTGTGAAAAACGAAGTTTTATACGTGTTCGGTAAAAACTTCACCGAATCAAGTAAAATTCTCATAGACGGCAAGAAGCGCGACACCTTCTATGTCAGCGACGAATTATTGATCTCACCGAATTCTTCTGACGTAACGAGCGTTACGGTAGCCCAGATGGCGGAAAACGGTTTTATTTTCGGAGAGATAACGGCTGAGGTAGCGGTTGGGACGGACGTTGATTTTGAAATAAACATTTCGGAGGATAAGTGATATGGCAATAAGACTTAATGAAGACCTTGAAACTGTAAAAATGATAAAAGAGGGACTTAAAGCCAAAGGCGGCTATTGCCCCTGCAGACTTGAAAAGACTGAAGAAAACAAGTGTATTTGTAAGGAATTCAGAGAGCAGATGGCTGACCCCGAGTTTGAGGGATACTGCCATTGCATGTTGTACTATAAGGAAAAGGAATAAAAACATATACGAATAAAAATGGGCTGTCGTACTAAGGTAAAAATACACAAATAACTGTAGGGACCGGCGTCCCCGACGGTCCGTAACGAAGGATTAAAGACACATAATATGTCTTAGGCCAACGAAACGGACCGTCGGGGACGCCGGTCCCTACGCATCATTGGGCGTTTTGCTGATTAATCTTCTAAATGAGACACCACCTTTTACTATATTCAGCAACGCCATTTGTTTGTTCTCGTAAGTAGTACTTTTGAGGACACAAAATTAAAAAGAGATGGAATAGACCGTGTTTACTTGTTCAAATCCCAATTCAAATGCAGTAAAATCGCCGTGATTCTTTGCGTATTCGTCAAATTGAGTATCTTCAAAAGGAATATATCCCTTCTCCATAACAGAATTTGTTGTACTAAGATAAAGATACTTTATTGCATCTTTGGGTGTATCAGCCAAATTAGGAGTAGAAACACAGTTGTTCAGACAAAAACCGTGAGTACTTTGCGGAGCTGCATAAGATATAGCGAGTAGCTTTTTGCTGTCGAAAATACCGAAAGGTTGAGAAAATTGCCTTTGTTCAAGCGGCTTTTTTAGTAAATTTTTAAGACCATATCCACCCGATCTCTTAAAAACCGCATCGTGGTGACAATCAATAAATTGCTCGAGTGCTTCTAAATCTTGAGCTTCCAACGCGTGAATATCATATTTTTGTGATTCTTCGGGCAGAATAAAAGGTTCTCCGAAATACATTGTTTCCTTTCTTTCGCTTATACTCTTGAAATTAATACCGTCAAGCACAGATTTTACATCTTCAAAAGGCACATCTTTATGGAATATACAATTTATGTGACAGGGCTTAAGAAGCAGGAGGTTATCGATATAATTTCGAAGATTACTCAAATCGTCAATTACAAGTGTTAAATAAGGATCTTCGAAAAAATTATCTATCATGACGAATCCATTATCAAAAGAGTTTTTGTCAGATAAAATTTTCGATCCGTTTATTGCAATAGTAACTGCCGTATAGCCGTAACGCTTGGCGTCTTTTTCTAAAAGCCAATCAATAGCCTCATCTGCATCTTTTTCGTGAAAATTGGCAAGAATATGACGAAATTCAGCAACAGCGGTAGCATTTAGCTCGTTGTCTGCCCAAACAAGCGGCTTGTCTTTCATGTTTTCACGATATTCAGTGGGTGTTTTTCCGTATTGTTCCTTGAAGGCACGTGTAAATCCTTCATGGCTTTCATATCCGCAATCCAAAGCAATTGATAAGATATCACGGTCGTGAGAAGTGCGAAGCATACGAGCCGCACGATTCAATTTTCGGAATTTTACGTATTCCATAACGTTAAATCCCGTATGGTTACGGAAAATGCGATTAAAGTAATCCGTAGAAAATCCTGCATTTTTGGCTATATCTTCAAGAGTTGTCTCATTAGAACCCAAGTTGTTGATATACTTTACAGCATTTTTTATCAAATCTCTATTTTCCATTTCTAAGTTTCCTCCAATGGATGGAATAAGCGGTTGGCCTCCTGCTTGTGAGAATATTATATCATATACTTTTTTAATTGTCTTGACGAAAAACGCTCAATTACGTTTTTTGGAGATAAGCGATAAGCGGATTTGGATTATCTTATGTACTATGTGTGAGGAGTAGTCCATTGTGATGTTAATATCGTTTTATCAACAAAACATCTCCCTGTGCAGTTAACACAAGGAGATGCTTTTAATATTCTATATTCAGTTCACCTTAAGAGTAGGCTTTGTGTAAAGTCCGTATTCGCTGAATGCATACTCGTCAGCGGTGGGAACGTGACCTCTCTCAAACATACTCCAATCGTAAGGTATGTACTTGTTAAATCCATGGTGAGGACCGAGAACATTTCTAAGGCTTCCCGCAACGCGGATCTCAACGGTATTCTCGCCTGTCTTCATGTACTTGCCGATCTCAAGGGAGTGTCCTCCCTCTTCACCGATAAAGCCTGCATACTCACCGTTTACCTTAACGGATACGATGGTAGACTCATACTTGTCAAGAGTGATCACGGCAGACTTTGCGTCTTCCGCGAGAGTTGCCTTGAAGCCGTAGTTTACACCGCCTGAGTAGAAGGGCATCTTGTAGTCTGCCCAGTCTCCGTAGCCGAGTTTTTGGGCAGGAGCGGTAACGATAAACTTACCGTCAGCCTTATCTACGCCGAAGTTTCCGCGGAGGATAAGGGGCTCAAGCTCGCAGAGAACATTGAACTTCTCAGCGTCAAGAATGACTACGTTTTCGCCCGCCTTAACATAGGCAGTAATGTCGTAGCTTCCCATATCGTGGTCGAGAGGATCAGAGCCGTCAGCCTTCACAAGGTTTCCGTTGATGTAAACGTTCCAAAGATCGGGGCTTTCAACACCAAGTCGGAGTGCTGTTCCCAGCGCCTTTTCGTCTACGTTAAACTTATACGTAGCCTTGAACGCGCTCTCGGGACCGAACTTTGCGTTTTGATCCATATTCTCGGTGCCGACCTGAATGTGACCCCAGGGTGATCCGTCCTCAAAGCCGTTTGCTTCAAAGAGCTTTTTCGCATTTTCAAGAACGTATCTTTCGGGATATACCTCGCCCTTTGTCTCAAATGAGCATATGTCAAGGGTGAGCATATTATCAACATCAGCCTTAACGTAAGCTTCTTCAAGATAAACTTCTCTTACAGCCTCGGGAAGAGCTTCCTCCTCGGGGAGGTTTTCGCCTGTTACGAGAAGTACGGAGGCGCATCTTTCCATCTTCAGCGGGATTTTAACGAAGCCATCCTCGCGGACACACTTAAGTCCGTGTGCGTCACCTGTGTACAGATCCCACTTAGCAATGCTGTCGCCCTTTACGGAAAGCTCTGTCTCAAAGGTACCCATGCTGTGGTTTACGATAAAGTAAGCCACGCGTCCGTCACCGAGATTACGTCTGATGTGCTGAACGCCTTCAGGCCACTTTGTGGTGGAAAGTATTCTTGCTTCGTGAACCTCGGATATAAGAGTGCAAAGTGCTGCGGGAGAGTCTACTGTCTTAACAGCCGCTCTGATGAGTGCTGTCTCTTCTCTGCCCTTTTCACCGTCGATATATTCTGCAAAGGAGAAGTTGTCTCCGTCTGTGGTGATGATGCGTCCGCCTGCTGCGGCAAACTCAAGAAGGATCTTTACGGTGTCAGCTCTCAGATTGAGAGTATTCTTTGAAATAACCACCGTTTCGTACGCCATCTTACCGAACTTGAAAAGTCCGTCCTCAATCTTTGTGTTTCGAGCAATTGAGTACTCGTCACCGATATCGAAATCCCACTGACCGTCGGTAAGCAGATTTACGATGGTGAGATAGTCGCTCATGTCGGGGTTCTTTACCTGCTCGGGAAGTGCTGCATGGTCAGCCATACCCTGTGCCTCCTCGGGAGGAATAAGATATCCAGTGGTGGATGCATTTATGAGAAGGATTCGCTGATCCATTTTACCCTGAGAGAGAATGTAAGAAGTTCTTGCAAAGTAGTCTGCCATTTTGGTGTACTCATCCCACCAGGGCTGACGGTAGTCAAAGGACTGAGGACAGTCTCTCTTTCTGCTTCCGATGTATGAGAAGAGAGAGAGGTGCTGACAAATTAAGTTGATTCCGCCTACCATAAGGAAGTCGCCAAGTCTCTTGTAGTCGTACATAGTAGAGAGATATCCGCCCGCACCGTAGGCTTCGCAAAGGGTTCTTTCACACCCAAACTGGTTAGCCGCAGAACGGATCTCGTACATCAGGTACTTGTCAAAGTTTGTGGGTTCCTCACGGAGCCAATCGCAGAGAAGCAGGTCAAGTCCGGGCCACTGGCGGAATTCATAGGTGGTCTGCTCGCTGGGGTTGGGACGTCCACCGTGTGCCTGAGGCCAATGATGCTCGATATCGTGTCCCGTCCACGCAACGCCGTTCTCTTCGCACCATTTTGCAATGGGCTTTACGAAATTGTCCATCCACAGCTCGTGGAGAGTGTAGAAATAGTCGTAGCGTATCTTTTCGCAGGGACGCTCGAAGGGTTCGTCCTCGAAATTCTTAAATACTGCGGGGAAGTTTGGAGAAAGAGGGTATCCACAAAGCTCGCGGAATTTTTCCTCAACGTGGGGAGCGTAAGGCGCTGTGTTTAAGCCATCGCAGTTGAAGTTAGCTTCGTCTGAGAAGATCGCGGGAATATAGGATCCGAAATCCTCTGAGAAGCGCTTTTTGTATTCCTCATGTGTGAGCTTAATGAACGTCTCGATGGTCTCACGGCGACCGATATCAACGTACGCGTATCCGCCGGTCCATGAGCTTTCAAAGGGTGCAAGGCTGTAAACGACCATAACCTGACCATCTACGTGGTTTTTCCACTCCTCTCGGGGGATATCTGTAAGGATCTTACCGCCTACGCCGTCCTTATATTCAATGGCTGAAATAACCGAACCGCCGAATTGGGGATCTGCCGCGTTAACTATTCTGTACTTAGCGATGGGGGAGACGGACTCGGGGTCAACTCTTGCGGTCTTTCCACCGGCAAAGCCTGAGGGCCATGCGTTCTCGTCGTACATGTAGATCTTCATGTCCTCTTCCTTGGCTAAGTCAAGACAGTCTTTGAATGCTCTGAAGTAATCGTCGGAAAGATATTCTGTTACCATTCCAACGCGGGGATGTGCAAATGCACCGCCGATACCGTGTGCCTTAAAGTCGCGGAGCTGAAACTGAAGCTCTTCCTTATTCATCACGCCGTTCCATGACCAAAACGGTGCGGAACGGTACTTTGACGAAGGGTTTTTAAATTCTTTTTTCATCTCTGTCATATTTATTTACGTGCCTTTCTTTGATTTTGAGAGATTTTTGTTTTTAAAATACTGTTTCAGGCAAATTACGCCCAAAACCAGCAGGATGCCTAGGAGTGCTCCCGAGGTATCTATCATAACATCTGAAAAACGCCCTGCTCTGCCCGGGACGAATATTTGATGTATTTCGTCAGATACGGCATATAGAAAGCATACCACAACGGTTAGGAAAATTCTTGTTGTGTTTTTCATCTTATGAGTAAGCAGAGCGGAAAGTGTCAAAATACCCAATAACATATATGCTGTAAAATGTGCGCTTTTTCTGACGAAGTGTGACACCTTCATTTTGAAGCTTTCGTATTCAGATATGCTCATGGCTTCCTTTTGGGTTTCAAGGATTCCTTCAACCACAACGTCAACTATGCTGTCGCTGGTATTAAGGGACTCTTCTGCATTTTCTGCGGAAAAAGAGAATATAACCCCCATCCACAGCACCACAAGTATCCATAAAATCGTTCTGATTACAATGTTGTTTATTTTATCCATCAATGAAAATAACCGTCGGATGTGTCATCGAATCCGTCGACGTCGCCGTCACCGTCAATGAATTCTCTCGTACCCACGCGGCGCTTTTCTCTTTCCTCCTCGATCATGTCGGAAAGAATATCTTTAAGCTCACGTGATTTTTTGATACGCTTTATATCAAATTCGGGAGAGGTCTTGTCTCCTGTACAGCAATGAATGGTACCGAGACCGAAAAGTCTTTCACCGAGGGTACGGTTCAGAGAAATATCGAGAATTCTGTAAAGACGTATCTCGTCCTCACGTCTTGTGAAAAATCCTGTGTCGATAACAAACTTGTCTTCATACAGTCTGTATCTTGTGAATGACCAAGGGAGTCCGAACAGCCACCTTTTTCTGTCGCTCCAAATTACGTTTTTTTCTGTCATGATATCCTCCTGTCAGCACTACGGCTGATAATATAAATTTATCTTTTTTTAATAAAAAATTCTTCAAGCAGACATTTTGACGCTTCTGCCAGAACTCCGCTTTTAACGTTCATTTTATGGTTTAAGGGCATTTCACAGGCGTTTGCAATACCGCCGAAAAAGCCTGCCTTGGGATCAGCGGCGCCGAAGACCAGTCTCGGCACTCTCGCCTGGAATATGGCACCCGTACACATGATACACGGTTCAAGGGTGACGAAAAGTTCGCACCCGGGAAGTCTCCAGCCGCCCATCGTTTGGCACGTTTTTCCGATGACTGCCACCTCTGCGTGGTAAAGGGCGTTTTTTTCGCTCTCACGTCCGTTAAAATCAGCGGCGATGATACTGTCCCCTCTTACCATTACGGCGCCTACGGGTACTTCACCAAATCTGAGTGAAGCCTCGGCAAGTTCTAAGGCGCATCTCATGTAAAACTCGTCGCGGAGCTTTTTGTCCTCTTCACGTATCCCCGCAAAATCTACGGTAGTGTGAGGTTTTCCTCTTCTGTGGACGGCAGGGGCGGGATACGGACAGCTTTCGTACTTTGAAATTATATCTGCAATTATTTTTTCTCTGTTCATGTTGATTCCTTATGATAGTGCAAGGATGAGGTAAAGCACACCGTTATACAGTGAGTGAGACGCATATACGGCGAGAAATGCGCACTTCCCTTGCTGCTTTACGTATAGCATACCTAAAATTATACCGCAGAGAAAGGCTACCGGTACACCGGCCCCTCTGTGAAGCGCGGCAAACAGAACAGCCTGCAGTAACACAGATGCGTATTTAGGGAGATCTCCTTTAATGAGAACTTTCAGAAATTTGTGACGGAAAAGGTATTCCTCTGTCGCTGGATAGATGAGTATTCCTAAAACAGCGCGAAGCAAAAGACCGTCCCTGTCAGTTACCGTGTTGCTTTTTAATACGTGCGACAGCACGAAATTCACGGCGAGCATCAAAGCGAGACTTATAACTATATTCGTGATAAGCTTCGCTACATTTTGCGTTGGCTCTTTTTTTGGTTCACCGTCTGCTATTATCTCATTTTCTGTTTCCTCGGGAAAGCGTTTCATCACCATGTCAAGCACACAAACGGATACTGTAAAAGCGCCCACGCATGTAATGAGCTTGTATGTAAACACAAGACTAAGTAGACCCGCCGCGGCAAGATATACTAAAAAAGACGCAAATACGGCGAAGATGACAAAAAGCCTTTTTTTAGCGGATGTCATAGCCTAAGTCTTTGATGAGCCAGTTATCAAGTATATTCGCCGCTACCGCGCAGAATTTCACGCAGGGGCGAGCCTTGTAATACTCTACCGTTCTTACTGCGGGAGTGGATGAAAGCTTCATTCCGTGGAGAAGCTCCGAACATATCTGGGTAGAAAGAAGTAATTCAAATTCCTCGCATAGAGCCTTACCGTTTTTGTAAAGCTCCACCTTACCGTCGTAGTCGGACGCCTCGTCATATCCCGTAAGGCATCCTGCTACCATAAGCATAGCGGAAACCGTACCGCAGGTACGTCTTTGACCGCTCATTCCGCCGCCGAAGGCGGATATCATACGTGCGCTGTCTTTTTCGGATATCCCCGTAAGGTCGGAAAACGCGGCAAATACCGCCTGCGCACAGTTATATCCTGAAATGAAAAGCTCGCAGGCTTTTTTCTCGTGTGGAGTTATGTTTTCTTTATCGTAGTACATATAACACCTATATTTTTATGCGTGAAAATTATGTATAAATTAAAATAATTTTAGATTTTTTCGGTAAAACTATTCCCTTACGGGAAAATATATATTATAATATAAGGTAAAGTGATATGCAAAAATGCGGATAGTGTACATATTAATTATATTATACATTCCCGCGGCATATTTTTCAACACATATTTGATAATTTATAAGAAAAGGCAGGTCCTGGCCGTGGAAGAAAGAGTAAAAAGAAAAGTTTATCTTAATATTGCGGGGATATCTATGTCTCTCATCACCGATGAGCCGGATGATTACGTAAAGTCAATCGAAAAGAAGCTTGACGAGCACATGACGGAGCTTCTCCGTAACGTGAAGCTGTCTCAGTTTGATGCGGCTTTGCTCTGCGCACTTGAATTCTGCGGAGACAAGCTTACTGCTGAGAAAAAGCTCCGCAATCTTGAGGCACAGGTGTCTCTTTACGATGTGAATCTACGACGTCTTAAGAAAGAGGTGGCAACTCTGAAGGCACAGCTCGGCGCGGCAGAGGTCTCCGCGGAGGAAAAGGCTGACGTTGCTGACGAGATCCCTGATGAGCAGATCACTATCGACGAGGGAATGGAGGCAGATGATAAGTCTGACGATAAGCCCACGTCCCGCTCCGATAAGCTTCGCATGATCGAGTCTCTTCTTAAGAAAAACTGACTTTTATAAAAATGACGAATAAACCTGAATTATTGGCTCCCGCAGGCTCTCCCGAGGCGCTTTGCGCCGCTATAGAGGCGGGATCTGATGCAGTATACTTCGGCGGAGCGGCGTTCTCTAACCGAATGAGGGCGAAGAATTTCACCGCGGATGAGCTGTGCTCAGCCGTAGCTCTTGCCTCCACCTACGGGGTAAAGTCGTATATCACCCTTAATACCCGACTGAGGGACCGGGAGATCTCTGATGCTGTTTCTATGGCGCGTGAGCTTTACTCTGCGGGTGCTACTGCTTTTATCGTAGCGGACACGGGGCTTGCGCTTGCCCTTAAAAATACACTTCCATCCGTAGAGCTTCACGCAAGCACTCAAGCGACGGGTGTTAACAGTCTTGATGCCGAGGCCCTTATGAAGCTGGGATTTACCAGAATGGTGTGTCCCCGCGAGCTTTCCATGGCGGAGCTGTGCCGTCTTGTCTCGACATCTCCTATCGAGATAGAAATGTTTATCCACGGTGCCCATTGTGTGTCCCTTTCGGGGCAGTGCCTTATGAGCTGGGCAATGGGCGGAAGAAGCGGAAACAGAGGCGAGTGTGCTCAGCCGTGCCGTCTTCCATATAAGCTGTCCTGCGGCGGTAAAAAAACGGGATATCCGCTAAGCCTTAAGGACATGAGCCTTGCACGACACATCCCTGAGATAATATCCTCGGGAGTCGCTTCACTTAAGATCGAAGGAAGACTGAAAAGTCCCGACTACGTATACGGTGTAACAAAGATATACCGCAGACTTCTTGACGAGGGCAGAGGTGCCACGGATGATGAGGTATCCGCCCTTGATGCGATATTCTCAAGAGACGGTTTTACCGACGGTTATTTCAAAAAGAATTTTTTGCGTATGACGGGCATGCGCGCCGAGGGGACACCTTCGGTTGGTGAGTGCTTCACTTCACTGACCCGTAAGGTCCCCGTTACCGCAAGGCTGTATCTTAATGCAGATGAGCCGTCAAGGCTCAGTATGTCTGACGGAGACGTTTCGGCTGATGTGACGGGTGCCGTAGTGCAAATGGCAAAAAACGCGCCCATCTGCGCTGATACGGCATATAAAAACATATCGAAGCTTGGCGTAACGCCTTATTCTTTGAGCAGCGAGGACTTTTACTTTGAAAGCTCAGGTGACGTGTTTATGACGGCGTCCTCGCTTAATGAGCTGAGACGTCTTGCCGTAGAAAAGCTTGAAAGCGTAAAGGCTGAAATCCGTATAAGACGTGATGCTGAAGAGTATGAAGCTCCTTCTTTCAATGTCGAGGCTGCAGAAAAGCTGAAGACGGCTGAGTTTTTCCGCGCGGACAGCATACCGGATTCGGCGTGGGAATATTTCGACGTGATATTCCTTACGGAAGCTGAGCTTTCTAAAACAGATGGAGGAAATCTTGGCTTAAACTTACCCGTATGGTGTGCTGACAGCGAAAAGATAATAAAGACGGTCGGCAGATTTAAGGAAAACGGTGGCAGATACGTTCTCTGCCATACCGTAGGTCAGCTTAAGGCTGTCCGCGACGCGGGTATTATTCCCGTTGCATCATTCAGAACCAATTCTGCTTCAAAGGCGGCGGCATACGGTACGTTAGGTCTTGGGGCAGAGCGCGTTGTTCTGTCGCCCGAACTGAAGTTGCCTGCCATTACAGATATTTGCAGAAGTATCCCCCGCGCGGGTGCTGTGGTATATGGAAAGCTTCCTCTGATGTTCCTCCGTCGCTGTGTTATGAGTGACTCAGGTTGCAGCGGAAAGTGCGGCGGTGCAGGATGCCTCCTTCCCTCGGTGCTGTCCGACAGAAAGGGAGCGCAGTTTAACGTATTCCCGTCTGGAGACCGTACGAATACCGTCTGCAATTCTGTGCCGATCTACTCGGCTGATAAGGCTGATGCATTAGCCTCCGCAGGTATCCTGCACTTTATCTTCACAGATGAGAGCGAGTCTCAGGTGAAAAATATCATAAAAGCCTATAAAAACGGATATTCTCCGGAAAATGCGGGTTTCCCCCGTATCAAGAGAATATAAATGCGAAAAAATATTTGGAGAACTTATGAAAAATAAATTTTGGCTGAACTTTTTCCTTGTTCTTGCGGGAATCGTTCTCGGTTCTATGGTAGCTCACGTTACGGCGGGAGTATCCTTTCTTTCCTGGCTTTCCTTTGGACTTGATTTTGGCACCTCTGCTCCCGTAACGTTGGAGCTTGGCGTGGTAAGCTGTACCTTCGGTATAAATTTCTCGCTTTCAGTTGCGACTATACTCTGCATTGCAATATCTCTCATCGTTGGTAAGGCTATAGTCAGAAAATAAGGAGTCCGTTCCGTGAAAAGAAGATTTATACTTGCATCTGCCTCCCCCAGACGTCACGACTTGCTTTGCAGTGTGGGCTTGGAGCATGAGATCTTAGTTACGGATGCGGATGAAAAACCGCGTACGCCCTGCCCTGATGGTGAACCCTATGCGGAGTGGTTTGCGCGAAGCGTAGCTGAGATAAAGGCTAAATCCGCAGTTGAGATAGTCAAAGACACCTGCGCTGATGACGAGGTCTTCGTCATATCCGGCGATACGGTGGTCACTCCCGACGGTGAGGAGATATTCGGTAAGCCGTCAGACGAGGCAGACGCCGCGCGTATGCTTTCCGCCCTGTCGGCGGGAGAGCATTTCGTCATCGGCGGAATTACCGTCGCGCGTATTTGCGGCGGTGAAGTTAAGTACGTATCCCGCTCCGTGAGTACTGCGGTGAAATTTAAGCCTCTCACAAAACGGGAGATCGACAGTTATATCGCTTCGGGCGAGGTGTGGGGAAAAGCAGGAGCGTACGCAATACAAGGCCTCGGCGGAGTGTTCGTTACCTCCGTTACGGGCGACTACCCCAACGTTGTGGGAATATCAACATCCGTTCTTTTTGACATTTTAGTGGAAGATTTTTCACTGAAGGTGACGGAAGAAGTAAGATGTCAGCTTTAATAAGGGCAAGCGGTGTGCCGATTTGGCAAAATCCGAACCGCGTGTCCCGAGCATTGCTCAAAAACACATAAAAATGAAACATATCGGAATAGATCTTGGCACCGCCAATACGATAATATATATGAAGGGAAAGGGTATCGTCCTTCGCGAGCCCTCCGTGGTTGCCGTTGACCTTAAGGGAAAATACGCCATCGCCGTGGGACGTGAAGCAAAGATGATGCTCGGTAAGACACCCGGCTCCATCAAGGCTCTTTGCCCCCTCAAAAACGGAGTTATCGCAGAATTTGACGCTACCTCCGCCATGCTGAGACATTTTATTAAAAAGGTGTCAGGCAACACCATCTTCAGCCGTCCGAAGGCGGTCATCGGTATTCCTTACGGCGTTACCGAGGTTGAAAGACGTGCCGTTGAGGACGTTGCTCTCGAGGCAGGCGCACAGTCCGTGGCGCTTATCGAGGAGCCTCTTGCGGCGGCTATCGGCGCAGGCCTCCGTATCGAGGATGCGAGAGGATCAATGATCGTAAATATCGGTGCAGGTACCACCGAGGTTGCCGTGCTTTCCTACGGTGGAATCGTAATCTCCACATCCATGAGAACTGCGGGTAACCAGATCGACGAGGCTATCGTAAACTACATCAAGAGAAAATATAACGTGGTGATCGGCGAGGTCACAGCCGAGGTACTCAAGAAGAATATCGGCAGTGCCCATCCCTCATTTGACAAGGGTGTGATGGAGGTTCGCGGACGCAATATGCAGAATGGACTTCCCGCTATACTGAATATTTCATCTGCAGAGGTGCGCGAGGCTATTGCAGGCTCTGTCATAACTATCATTGAGGGTATCAAGAATACTCTTGAAAACACTCCTCCTGAGCTTTCCTCCGATATTTATGATACGGGTATCGTCCTTTCCGGCGGCGGCGCGCTCCTTCCCGGGCTTGATCAGGTAATCACACACTATACGGGTATCCGTACGTTCATCGCTAAAAATCCTCTTGACTGTGTAGCCCACGGTATCGGACGTGCCATTGAAGGCGGTGGGCTTGCCGACGTGGTAACATTCAGAACGAGATGACGCCGCCCTGACTGTAAGGAGAAGCTTAGATAAAGTGAAAAACTATTTTAATTCTAAATTTTTCTATATCATAACATTTCTGACCCTTGCTGCAGTTATCATCCCTACGGTGCTCTGCTCTATGGGGCTCTCACCCATTTTCAGAAATGCCGTAAACACTGTGCTGACGCCTTTAAAAAAGCTTTCGATAAACGCTGTTGAAAAGCTGGACGGATATGCAGAATATATCCACAGCTTCGACAAGCTCAAAGAAGAAAATAGCAAATTAAAAGAGGAAAACGCGGCGCTTAAGGAAGAAGTCCACGAATTCCGTCAGCTTGATGAGCATTATGATTGGATAAGCGAGTATCTTGAACTTAAGATGGAAAGGCGCGACTTTAAGTTCGAGCCTGCGCGTGTGTGCGGATGCGAGAGCGGAAACTATTCTTCAGTTTATATGCTTGACAGAGGAAGTCTTAATGGAATTACCAAAAATATGCCTGTATTATCTTCCGGTGTGGTTATGGGATATATCTCTGACGTAGGCCTGAACTGGTCAAAAGCTACGTCCATACTTGAGGATTCTTCTTCTGTGGGCGTTTACGACGAGAGAAGCGGAGTCATGGGTGTGCTTCAGGGAGATTATCTCCTTGCCTCCGAAGGACTTTGCAAAATGAATTATCTTGAAGAGGGCGCTGACGTTAAGGTGGGCGACCGTATACTTACGGGTGGCTATGGCTCCGTCTATCCCCGCGGCCTTACCGTGGGATACGTTGAACGCGTTGAACAGAATGAATTTAGCAGAACTACCATAGCGTACGTCCGACCCGCGGCATTCGATCTGTCGGGCTCCGATAAGATCTCAGAGGTAATGGTTATAACCGATTATGAAAGCTACTCAGAATAATAACGAAAAGAGATCTGCGCGCAGACGCAAGGGAAAAGCGGCAGACGGATATTCGGGTCCTCTCAGCCTCGGCGCAAGAGGTACCGGTGAGATACCCGTAAAGTCGGTGACTTTGAGGGAAAAATTCAACGGATGGCGTCTTGGCTTTTCCGTTGACAAGGTGTTTTTGGCAAAGATCGTTGTCATTGCCGTGCTTCTCGTTTTACTTGTGGTGGTGCAGACCACAGTTTTCACCGTGTTCCGCCCCTTCGGGTGTGTGCCCGACCTGATGCTTCCGTTTATTATAGTGGTGGCAACTCTTGAAAAAGAGCGATTCGGAGCTGTGACGGCACTGTGTGCGGCGTATATCATCGAGGCGGCGGGCGGTACTCAGATAACGCTTCTTCCTCTCTTATACGTGCCCTTGGCTTATGCCATCGGAATACTTGCCACCCACAACTTCCGTGACAGCTTCCCCGTTGCGTTAATGTACACCGTTGTCTCTGTAATCCTTCGCGGTGTTATTACCTTCGTTGTAGCGCTTATTTCCGTTCACGGTATAGCTGTATTGACAGTGCTTTCCGATATTGTGTTACCTGAACTTTTAATTAACTTGATATTTGCACCTTTTGTTCAGCTTTTCGTCAGACTTTGTATGCTGCCATTCCGTGAAAAACGCGAAGAAACAATTGGCGGCGTTAAATAAAAACAAAACGATTCGGGAACGTCTTTTTGCGATGTTCCCGCTTTGGATTAATCTTATAGATCGAGAAAGATAAACTAATGAATAAATATGACGTTATCGTAGCCGGCGCGGGACACGCTGGAGTTGAAGCCGCCCTTGCGGCGGCAAGAAGCGGTCTTCGCACCGCGCTTTTTACTCTGTCACTTGACGCTGTTGCCAATATGCCCTGTAACCCCTCTATAGGAGGTACGGGTAAGGGACACCTCGTTTTTGAAATTGATGCCCTTGGTGGAGAAATGGGATACGCGGCAGACCTTGCTACCATTCAGTCCCGTATGCTCAATACAGGTAAGGGCGCGGCTGTCAGGTCAAAGCGTGTTCAGGCAGACCGCCGTCTATATACCGAGATTATGAAGCGTACAATCGAGGATACACCTAACCTTTACCTAATTCAGGCGGAAGTAACTGCGCTCATAACTGAAACAGAGGCGGATGTTATAAAAGTCATGGGTGTCATGGCAGAGCCGGGAGGCGAGTTTTACGCTCCCGCAGTTATTATTTCAAGCGGAACGTATCTTGGCGGTGTAACACACACGGGTGACGTGTCCCGTTCATCGGGTCCCGACGGACTTGTGCCTGCAAGTGGACTTACCGATTCCCTTCTCGCCCATGGTGTGCGTATGCTCCGTTTCAAAACGGGTACTCCTCCCAGAATACACCGCAGAAGTATAGATTTTTCTGCCCTGGAGGTACAGACGGGTGATGAGTATATCACACCCTTCTCTGTTCGTACCGATGAAGCTAAGCTGAACAGTATAACTCAGTCTGTTTGCCACGTTGTGTACACCAATGAGACGACACATAACACTATACGCGATAACATACATCGTTCCCCCCTTTATTCGGGTAAGATACACGGAGTAGGACCACGTTACTGTCCTTCCATCGAGGACAAGATAATGCGTTTTCCCGATAAGGAACGCCACCAGCTTTTCGTTGAACCTGTCGGTATCGGAAACAGCGAAATATATCTGCAGGGATTTTCGTCTTCCCTTCCTGCTGAGGTTCAGTATAAAATGCTTCGCAGTCTCAGAGGATTTGAGGAAGCTGAGATCATGCGATATGCATACGCTATTGAATATGATTGTATCGATCCAACCGAACTTCTCCCTACTCTTGAATTTAAGAATATAAAGGGCCTTTTCGGTGCGGGACAGTTCAACGGAACTTCAGGTTACGAAGAAGCGGCGGCGCAGGGTCTTGTGGCAGGTATGAATGCATCTCTCTATGTAAAGGGAGAGGAGCAGATCATACTTCCCCGTCATTCGTCGTATATCGGTACTCTCATCGACGACCTTGTCACCAAGGGTACTGCAGAGCCTTACCGTATCATGACAAGCCGAAGTGAATTCAGACTTCTCCTTAGGCAGGACAACGCCGAGACGAGACTTACGTCGTACGGTGTCCGTGCGGGACTCATCTCTAAAGAAAGAGAAGCTGCTGTTTCTGAAAAAGAAAGACTTGTCAGTGAGGAATGCGAAAGACTTGAGCATCTCAACTTCGGGCCGAAGACAGTAAACGCTCTTCTTGAGGCCCACGGTACAACGCCCGTTTCGTCGGGTATTTCCGCGGCAGATATGATAAGACGTCCGCAAATTACCTACGAAGACATCTCCGTGCTTGATCCTGACCGACCGGCTCTTTCCGTAGGACTTAAACATCGCGTGGAGACAGAGATCAAATACGCGGGTTATGTAAAACGTCAGTTTGACGAGGCGGCAAAGCAATTGAAGAGCGAAAACACCCGTCTTCCCGAGAATATCGACTATAAGTCTATCAAGGGTCTCCGACTTGAGGCGGCGGAAAAGCTTGCGAAAGTGCGTCCTGCATCCATCGGACAGGCATCCCGAATTTCGGGAGTCAGTCCCGCGGACATAACCGTGCTTATGATATGGCTGGGAATAAAGAAATAAAATGTTTCACGTGAAACATTTTCAAAAATCAAATTAGAGGCACATTTCGTTGAGAAGTGTGCCTCTATTATATTGGCTCGCGAGCGGATGAAAAACAAAGCATTCAGAATTCTTGCCGGGTTACAGTTGAAACGAGAGATGACTTTTTTGCGAAGTGTCGCGCGACCTACTTGGCGTATGCGACTATAGATCATGAGATGCTCCTGACTTCCCCTCCTCGGGTCGGATTAGGCGTTGGCTTGCATGTGATAATAAAATGTTTCACGTGAAACATTTTATTCCTTCTTTTTGATAAAGATGGAAATAAGCGTGCCATCGTCGCTCACTTCCCTTGTTTGATCGACGGAAAAACCACAGTCTCTCACACTCGTCACCGCGCGGTCTATAGAATTGTAGAAAAGTCGCATATCCTTCGACAGAAGCTTTCGTTTGATATCTTTCTCTATTCTTGCGGTCTTTTGCGAGTGAAGAAACTGCTCTTTTCTGCAAAGATGATTTTCAATGTAATCTTCCGTAGCTGCAACGTTGAGTTTGCGTTTTATGACAACGGTAAGTATCTCAGCTCGCTCATCGTTGTCGTGCACACGAAGCAGTGCCCTTGCATGGCGCTCTGTAAGTCCGCATTCGATAATTGCGTGTCGCTGAAGAGTTGGCAATTTTAGCAGGCGAAGCTTGTTAGCAATATAGGACTGACTGCACGACAGATGTACTGCCGCAACATCCTGTGTGATCCCGCAGGTCTCGATAAGTTTTTCTATAGCCTGTGCTTCCTCAAACATGTTGAGGTCTTCCCGCTGTAGATTTTCTATAATTGCAAGTTCGGCGGAACTTTTGGTGTCAGATTCCTTTATAATACATGGAACTGTGTCGAGTCCTGCCATGACAGCGGCACGGTAACGTCTCTCACCGGCTATTATCTCGTAGAATGCACCGCCGTCGCGGACGAGAAGGGGCTGTAGGATGCCGTGGCGGGAAATGCTGTCCGCGAGCCCTTCGAGTGCGTCGGCAGTGAAAGTCTTTCTTGGCTGCGATGGATTGGGAATTATCTTCGATACGGGCAAGTTGATAACTGACGTACTTGCTATCGGAAAATCATATAGTGATGAGCTTTCGGGTGCGTCCTTTTTCAATATGGAGTTCATTTACTTGTGTTTCCTTTCTGTTACAGATCTTGTTTTTTTCACAGAAATGATAACACGAGTAGCTTGAGAAAAATGTGGTAACAGGTACGCGGAAATTGACTTGTTTTTTCATCCCTTGTCTAAGAATGAATGCTTGCGGAGAGTGATACGGATGTATGGAGAGTTTTGCAAAATAACTAATCCAAAGGGTAGGTTAGGGGCGAAATTTTTACAACGAAAAAATAAAATTTTTTTGCAAAAAATAAAGACAAGATTTAATTTTTGTGCTATAATAAAAGGGTAATCTGTTGGCTGAGGCCTACAGAGCTCAATTGGTAATTTTGGACTCAAAAAGGAGTTAAACTGAAATGAAAAAGATTTATGAAGGAAAAACCAAAGACGTATACGGACTTGAGAACGGTAACGTTCTTCTTAAGTTCAAGGATGACTGTACCGGTAAGGACGGAGTGTTCGATCCCGGCGAAAACAGCGTAGGACTTACCATCGAGGGTATTGGCCGCGCAAATCTTCAGACTTCTGTATATTACTTTGAGCTTCTGAAGGCAGCTGGCATCAAGACACACTACGTTTCCGCTAACATCGAAGAGGCTACAATGGAAGTTCTTCCCGCAGAGTGCTTCGGTAAGGAGCTTGGCGGCGGCGGACTTGAGGTTATTTGCCGTCTCGTAGCTACAGGTAGCTTTATTCGCCGTTACGGTGAGTACATCAAGGACGGAACACCTCTTGAGGGCGGTTACGTCGAGTGCACATTCAAGAACGACGAAAAGGGCGATCCGCTCGTTACAGGCGAAGGTCTTGTAGCTCTTAAGGTTATGACTGCTGAGATGTTCGAGAGCCTTAAGGATCAGACTCTTAAGATCACAAAGATCGTTGCTGACGATCTCAAGACCCGTGGTCTCGACCTTTGGGACATCAAGTTCGAGTTTGGTTACAACAACGGTGAAGTTGTTCTCATCGACGAGATCGCATCCGGTAACATGAGAGTTTACAAGGATGGCAAGATCGTTGATCCCATCGAGCTTACAAAGATCATCAACGGCTAATTTTAATATGAATAAAAAGCTGTCGCAGGATCTAAACCTGCGGCAGCTTTGTTATTGTGAGAATGAATAATGAATGATGAAAAATGAATAATTTCGGTACCTTTTTCTTCGAAAAAGGAATTGTTTTAAAAGGGAGACGAAATTATGTGGGTGTGTGGGGAATAAAGCGTACGTTTGGGGGCGACAGTCAAGCTTCTCGTAGCGAAATGTGCAGTCAATCCATGCAGATTTTGTGAGTCTGTAGGTCATCCCCGAACTTTTTTATAAAATCACTTTGCGGAGCAAAGTTACCTCAATTATTCATTCTTCATCATTCATTCTTCATCATTCATTATTCATTATTATATATCTGTGTTCCTTCTTTCAAAAAAACAATAAAAAATAATCGCATACCGAGTCAAATTCGCTTGAAGTCGGCACCTATTTGTGGTATACTATAATGAGAAGATATGTTTTCATAAAAATATCGCATATTATATAGAAGAAAGGATGGCTGAAGATGACAGGAAGACCGTACGTTATTGCTTTTGCCAACCAAAAAGGCGGAGTGGGAAAGACTACTTCCGCGATAAATATTGCCTCCATCGTGGCCGAGATGGGATACCGTGTACTGATGCTTGACTGTGACCCACAGGGAAACACCACAAGCGGACTTGGTATCAACAAGAAAAAGGCGAAGTACACCATGTACGACGTGCTTATCGACGGAGTTTCTCCCGAAGCGGCAATAGTGCCAACAAAATTCAAGAACCTTTCTATTGTTCCCTCCACCATCAACTTAGCAGGTGCGGAATTTGACTTGATGGGTGAAGAAAGACGTGAAAGACGTATTGCGGATTTCACCGCGCAGTTGGAGGGAAAATACGATTTCGTTATGATGGACTGTCCCCCGTCCCTCGGTATGCTGACGGTAAACGCGCTTACCGCATCAAACGGAGTCATCATTCCCATGCAATGTGAGTATTTTGCGCTTGAGGGACTTTCACAGCTGATGATTTCGGTAAAAAAGGTTAAGGAAAGATACAACCCTTCCCTTTCCGTTCTTGGTATACTGGTTACCATGCATAACGGACGTCTCAATCTTTCTTCTCAGGTTTTGGCTGAGATAAAGAAATATTACAGCGATAAGTTGTTTTCAACAACTATACCCCGTAACGTTACACTTTCCGAGGCGCCCGGCTTCGGTGAGCCCATTAATTATCATGATAAATGCTCCAAGGGCTGCAAGGCCTATGAGGATATAGCAAGAGAACTGATCAAACGCACCGTGGGTTAAATTTACGACATTTTGATAAAGGCTACATAAGAAAGGACAGGTTAATTGATATGGCAAAGAATAAAGGTCTCGGACGGGGACTTGAAGCAATATTTGACGATAATTCTATAGACAGTGAAAAGAGCGGACACGCAATGGTGCGCATCTCTCTCATTGAGCCTAAAAAGGATCAGCCGAGACTTACCTTCGACAGAGAGGCACTTGCGAGTCTTGCGGATTCTATCGCGGCAAACGGTGTGCTTCAGCCCATTATCGTACGCGAGAGCATTGGCGGTATGTACAGCATTATCGCAGGTGAGAGACGTTGGAGAGCGGCAAAGCTGGCGGGACTCACTGAAATTCCCGTAATTGTTATGGATGCCGATGAGTTTATGGCGGCGAAGATCGCCATGATCGAAAACCTCCAGAGAGAAAATCTCAATCCCTATGAAGAAGCGAAGGGTTACCGCGACCTTATGGACAACTACTCTCTTACGCAGGAAGAGATAGCTCTCCAGATCGGTAAATCAAGAAGTGCTATCGCAAACTCCCTGCGTCTTCTTGAGCTACCCGAAGAGGTAATTGAGCTTATCGTCGACGGAACGCTTTCCGCGGGTCACGGACGTGCGCTCCTCGGACTGAGAGATAAATCTCAGATCGTACCTATGGCTATAAGAGCGGCGGCAAGAAACCTCTCCGTAAGAGAGGTCGAAGCGGCTGTCAAGACGGCAAACAAAAAGGCGGTTTTCAGCGAGGATATATCAGTAACTCCGAAGGTGAATTACCTTGCGGATCTTGAAGATAAGGTTACCTCCACTCTCGGCAGACGTTGCCGCATCGTGAACACAGCAAAGAAGAAGACCATCCAGCTTGAGTTTACCGATGACGATGATCTGCAGGAGCTTCTCACAGCTATATGCGGCAAGGCTCCCATCGAGGATTGACGGTTTACACATATTTTGCGTAAAACGGAGTAATACTTTAAGTGAGTCAAACGCGATTGGGTGCGGGAATACGGAACGCGTACCGTAAGTATAATTTTTCGCACAGGCAATATGCCAAAATAATGGTAAAATGATGAAAAAAATATTATCTGTAATACTTGCAGCTTTAATTTTACTGACGTGCCTTGCTTCGTGCAGTCTTCGTGACAGCGGAACAGCTCCGTCGGTGGGTGTTGGTAAGGATACCCTGCCCGTAGGTGCTGTGGGAGAGGACACAGGTGCCGACACGGAAAAGCCCGACGGCGCGGATACTAAGGAGCCTGTATCAAGCGGCAGCGAGAGTGATGAATCGTCTGCACCCGAGGAAAGCGAAGACGGCGAAGCGGAGCTTCCCACAGCGGGCAAATACAATGTGCCAACGGATCTTTCCTTCCTCAACAATATTCAAAAGGGACATTTCGTTGATAAAGCCGCAGACGACCCCAACGGATGCTGGTATCCCGGCAAGACGGTGCGCGACCTTACTACCGGAAACGTTGAGTACAAATGGGACCGCGATCCCTCTACCCTTGAGCTTGTGGATAAATACGAGGCGATCTACCGCGGTGCTGATGACAAGAAATACGTGTATCTCACCTTCGACTGCGGATACGAGCACAAAATTCCCGACAGCGTATACGCCGACGGTGTTACCAACGTTATCCTTGACGTGCTGAAGGAGAAAAACGCTCCCGGAACGTTTTTTGTAACGGGTGACTATCTTAAATCCGACGCGGATATCGTAGAGCGTATGCTTGACGAGGGACATATCGTGGGGAACCACACTCTCACCCATTATAATATGACCACTCTCACTCCCGAAAAATTCGTAGAGGAGATCGACGCCAACAACCGTCTCTTGAAGGAGAAGATACCCACGGCTCCTGATATGGTGTTCTACCGTCCTCCCGAGGGCGGAGCAAACGAGTGGACTCTTGCGCTGGCGCAGAAGATGGGACTTTACACCTGCTTCTGGGCGGCGACCGTAGCGGATTATAATACCGATAACCAACCCGATCCTGCAGCAACGCTGAATGCTGACAAAACCATGCTACACAACGGTTGCGTATATCTGCTTCATGCGGTGTCTACCACTAACGCGCAGATCCTCGGTGACCTTATCGACTATATCAGATCAGAGGGCTACGAGATACGTGCTCTCGACGAATTTGTAAGATAACAGCTTTCCTTCACCCGCAGGTCGGGTGAAGGAAAAATTTTAAGTAAAGCGAAAGGGACTTCAAAATGAAAATACTTGCGTTATTACTTCTTGTAAGCCTTCTGCTTGTCTCATGCGGAAACGTAGAAAAGCCTGCCATGGGTGCAGGTAAAGATACGGGATACGTGGAAAGCACTTCCCCTGCGGACACCGTTCCTGCGGGTGCAGATACGTCAGCGCCTGCTGACGAAGGATATGAAGAGATCGGATACGCCTCCTACAGCGGAACCGAAGCAGGCGGGGACCTTACTTATACTACCTACAAGGGTAAAAAGCTGACGGATTTTTCCTTCCTTGACGGACTTTCAAAGAATTTCTTCTCTGATACGGCAGACAAGACCAACGGCTCTTGGTTCTGCGGTAATACCGTACGCGATGAGGCTACAGGAGAAGTACAGGTGATATTCGACAGAGCGGATGACGTTTTTGACGCACTTGAGAAATACGGAAGCGTTTACCGCAAGAATGAAGATAAAAAGGTGATCTATATCACCTTCGACTGCGGATACGAGACGGAGTGGACGGACGACGTGCTCGACGTCTTAAAGGAAAAGGACGTTAAGGCGAGCTTTTTCCTCAACGGTCAGTACATTAAGACCGCACCCGACCTTGTAAAGCGCATGCTTGACGAGGGACATATCGTGGGTAACCACGGAAACAATCACAAGGTAATGTCCAAGCTTTCCATAGAAGAGCTGTTTTACGAGGTGGAGTCAAATAACGAGCTACTGCAGCAGTACGTGCCCGGCGCGCCGTATATGAAATATTTCCGTCCTTCATACGGTTCATGCTCCGCTTGGGACATGGCTCTGTATCAAGCCATGGATCTTGAGAACATACTTTATTCTTGGGCGTACTACGATTACGACCCCGAGGATCAGATGGATCCGGCAAAAGCGCTTGAAACAATGAAAAAGGGTCTTCACAACGGAAGCGTGCTTATGCTTCACACAGTAGGATCCACCAACGCGCAGGTGCTTGGCGATTTCATCGACTACGTAAGAGCAGAGGGCTTTGAGATACGCAATATAGATGAATAAAAGATTAAAAAGGGTTTATTATGCAAATATCAGTTTGTAAACTGACACATGAATTATTGGACGATTGGTTGTTTTATTTTGATAAAGATGCATTTTCAGACAATGATGAATGGTGTGGATGTTATTGTATGTGCTACCACTGGGATAGTGAGTTAGAAAAGAAACGAGCTTGGAATTGCGGTAGAGATTGCGCGGAATTTAACAGAGAACAAGCCATTAACTTTATAAAAAACGGTCGTATGCAGGGATATTTAGCATACGTTGACGGAAAGGTTGTTGGATGGTGCAATTCAAATAATAAAAAATCATATAATAATGTCAATTTTAATTTTCCGGAAGAAATACCTGATAACGGTGAGAGAATCAAATCTATTGTTTGCTTTTCTGTTTCGCCGGAGTATCGAGGCTATGGTGTTGCTACCGCTTTACTTAAATATGTATGTCAGGATGCAAAGGCAGATGGATTTGATTTAATAGAGGCATATCCATTTGAACACAATGAAAATCACTCTTATCATGGTCCTCTATCCATGTATAAAAAGAACGGATTTAAAGTGTGCAGGCAAATTGAAGGATGTATTGTTTGCAGAAAAATCCTTTGATTCATATAAGCAGTGGTCAACGGCAAATTCAGGTTTATCGAATAGCAAAACCCCGTCAGAACAAATCTGTCGGGGTTTTAATATCATTATGAAAAGCAGTCTTTTACGGACCTTTTTTATAATGGAAAATTGAAAATTTCGGAGGATTTGCTGACTTTGTTTCGTACATTCTTTACGGCTACGGTGGATGAAATTTGAAATCTGTTGGTGTACACCATTATGGAGGCTCGTGGGTTATAATTTTCCGCTGAACAATATGTTTCGGTTACCAATTACACATCACCTGTCATCTTTAGGAACTCAGGAAAGGTGTGCGGCGTTGATTTTCGGGAGCACACAGTGCTCCCCTACGAATGTACCTATTCATTCACCCATATTCGTAAATCATGTGCCAAACGCTTCCTCTTTTTGTAGGGATGCACTGTGTGCGTCCGTAAACTAACGTCTCGCATTTCCTATAATGTAGGTGCATCTACATAGGGTGGTGTCACCCTGAGACATCCAACGCAGTGGATGGCGAAGGGTCTCTTAACCCATACGCATATAACAATTCCTACGTCTACCGCCGAAAAGCACGCCCATTTTTAACTTTCCATTTGCTTAGCACTCTGCGTGGCGTGTCTGCCGAAAAATGTCTCGTTTATGTATAATGAAATAGTGGATATTATCCTTCTTAAACGGGGAATATCAGACGGGTGTAAAGACTGTCGCAGGGCGGGAGATTTCCACAGAAAATACCGATAATACAAGGAATATGGCACATCAGGAATAATTTGTTAACTATGTGTAAATGTTACGCTGTAGTGCTTGATTTTTGAGGAGAATGAGACTACAATATAGAACGTAGAGTTTGGCACTCCGTGTGTCCGAGTGCTAAAAACGGACAGCGAAGACTAAAACACATATTATCAGAATGCACCCCGCGTGCATCTTTCAGGAGGTAAATATCATGACACTCAAGCCCCTTGCAGACAGAGTTGTAGTTAAAGCAACAGAGGCTGAAGAAACAACAAAGACCGGTATCGTTCTTCCCGGTGCGGCTAAGGAAAAGCCCCAGGTTATGGAAGTAGTTGCAGTAGGTCCCGGCGGAAACGTTGACGGTAAGGACGTTGTTATGACCGTTAAGGTTGGCGACAAGGTTATCACCAGCAAGTATTCCGGCACCGAGGTTAAGTGCGACGGCGTTGAATACAGCATTGTAAGACAGTCTGACATTCTCGCTATCGTTGAGTAAGATCTAACATAAGGAGTAATTTATCATGGCAAAAGACATTCTTTACGGAACTGATGCAAGAAACGCCCTCATCGCAGGTGTTGATAAGCTTGCTAACACAGTAAAAATCACTCTCGGCCCCAAGGGTCGTAACGTTATCCTTGACAAGAAGTTCGGTTCTCCCCTGATCACAAATGACGGTGTTACCATCGCTAAGGAGATCGAGCTTGAGGATGCAGCTGAAAACATGGGCGCACAGCTTCTCAAGGAAGTTGCAACCAAGACAAACGACGCGGCAGGTGACGGTACAACTACCGCTACTCTTCTCGCTCAGGCATTCATCCACGAGGGTATGAAGAACGTAACCGCAGGCGCTAACCCCATCGTTATCCGCAAGGGTATCCAGAAGGCAGTTGACGCAGCTGTTGCAGGCCTTGCTGACATCGCAAAGCCTGTATCCGGTAAGGAAGACATCGCAAGAGTTGGTACAGTTTCCGCAGGTGATGAGGTTATCGGTAAGCTTATCGCTGACGCTATGGAAAAGGTTACAGCTGACGGCGTTATCACAGTAGAGGAAAGCAAGTCTGCTGAGACCTACAGCGAGATCGTTGAGGGTATGCAGTTCGACCGCGGCTACCTCTCCCCCTACATGGCTACAGACACAGACAAGATGGAAGCTGTTCTCGACGACGCTTTCATCCTCATCACAGATAAGAAGATCTCTAACGT
>JAZUBZ010000081.1:0-24602 GCA_045638805.1 Eubacteriales bacterium | reverse complement strand
TCCCGTCACGTCGTCACTCTTAACAGTAAGGATCTCCTGGAGAGTGTAAGCAGCACCGTAAGCCTCAAGTGCCCAAACCTCCATTTCTCCGAATCTCTGACCGCCGAACTGAGCTTTACCTCCGAGAGGCTGCTGAGTTACGAGGCCGTAAGGACCGGTAGAACGGGCGTGGATCTTATCGTCTACGAGGTGGTGGAGCTTAAGGTAGTACATGATACCAACGGTTACGGGGTTGTCGAAGGGCTCACCTGTTCTACCGTCGTAAAGCATTGTCTTACCGTCAACCACCTTGAGCTTACCTGCAAGGCGAAGCTCCTCAAGATGTGCTGCGTCAAGTCTTTCATCACCTTCGATGGCACGGAGATATTTCTCACCGTTCTCATCGAACATTTCTTCGAATATATTCTTACCGTTAACGTTTTCACCGGGGAGAACGTCACGCTCCATTCCTGCCAGCTCGAGACAGTCAAGGATGTCCTTCTCTGTCGCGCCGTCAAATACGGGAGTCATGATCTTCCAACCAAGCTTACGTGCAGCGATACCAAGGTGTACCTCAAGCACCTGACCGATGTTCATTCGGGAAGGTACGCCCAGGGGGTTGAGCACGATATCAAGAGGTGTACCGTCGGGAAGGAAGGGCATGTCCTCGGGAGGAAGAATACGGGAAACGACACCCTTGTTACCGTGACGACCCGCCATCTTGTCACCGACAGAGATCTTTCTCTTCTGTGCGATATAAACTCTAACTACCTTATTAACTCCGGGGGAAAGGTCGTCTCCGTTTTCACGGGAGAATACCTTTACGTCTACAACGATACCGTTTTCACCGTGAGGGAGCTTGAGAGAGGTGTCTCTAACCTCACGTGCCTTTTCACCGAAGATCGCACGGAGAAGTCTTTCCTCAGCGGTAAGCTCTGTCTCACCCTTAGGTGTTACCTTACCTACGAGAATGTCGCCGGAGCGTACCTCAGTACCGATCTTAACGATACCGTCCATGTCGAGATCCTTGAGAGCATCGTCGCCCATGTTGGGGATCTCACGGGTGATCTCTTCGGGGCCGAGCTTGGTGTCTCTTGCCTCGTGAGAATATTCTTCAATGTGGATGGAAGTGTATACGTCGTCGCGAACGAGTCTTTCATTAAGAAGGACCGCGTCCTCGTAGTTGTAACCTTCCCATGTCATAAATCCGATAAGTGCGTTCTTACCGAGAGCGATCTCACCGTCAGCGGTAGCGGGACCGTCAGCGATAACCTGACCGGCATTTACGTACTCGCCCTGCTCGATGATGGGTCTCTGGTTTACGCAGGTACCCTGGTTACTTCTCTTGAACTTGATGAGGCGGTAGGTGTCCTTGTGACCGTCATCGCAGTGGATGATGATCTCGTCAGCAGTAACTGTCTCAGCGAAGCCGGAGTTCTTTGCAAGAACAACAACGCCGGAGTCAACAGCTGCCTTGTACTCCATACCTGTACCAACGATAGGAGAGTCGGTTGTGAGAAGCGGAACTGCCTGCTTCTGCATGTTTGAACCCATGAGCGCACGGGAGTTGTCATCGTTTTCAAGGAAGGGGATCATCGCTGTTGCAACGGAAACCACCATCTTGGGAGAAACGTCCATGTAGTCAACGTTTGCCGCGTCGATCTCGATGATCTCGGAGCGGTCACGTGCAGTAACCTTTGCGCGTGCGAAGCACTTGTTTTCGTCGAGGAGCTCGTTAGCCTGAGCTACAACGTAGTTGTCCTCAACGTCTGCTGTCATGTATTCGATCTCGTCGGTAACACGGTGTCTTACAGTACCGTCCTCGAGAGTTTCGTGAACTACCTTTCTGTAGGGAGCCTCGATAAAGCCGTATCCGGAGATCTTAGCGTATGTGGAAAGGTAGGAGATAAGACCGATGTTAGGACCTTCAGGAGTCTCGATAGGACACATTCTTCCGTAGTGTGTGTAGTGTACGTCTCGAACGTCGAAGGAAGCTCTGTCACGGGAGAGACCGCCGGGACCGAGAGCGGAGATTCTTCTCTTGTGAGTCAGCTCAGCCAGAGGGTTGTTCTGGTCCATGAACTGAGAGAGAGGGGAAGAACCGAAGAACTCGCGGATAGCTGTAACAACGGGTCTGATATTGATAAGGGTCTGGGGAGAGAGAGTCTCGTTATCCTGAACGGTCATTCTCTCCTTGATGATCTTGTCCATTCTCGCAAGACCGATTCTCAGCTGGTTCTGGAGGAGCTCGCCTACGCAGCGGAGTCTTCTGTTACCGAGATGGTCGATGTCGTCAGTCACACCAACGTTGTGGCTGAGGCAAAGGAGATAGTTGATGGACGCGAGCATATCCTCTCTTGTGATATGCTTGGGGCAAAGCTCGGCGATTCTGCGACGTGCAGCTGCGATGATCGCATCCTTGTCGCCTGCGCACTCTTCCATGATCTGGGTAAGGACGGGGAGAGAACACTTTTCTGTAACGCCTGCATCCTTAAGGTCGTAGCCGAGGATGTATACGGGATCTACCGCACCGTTGGAGAATACCTTGGTTTCCTCGGTATCGCGGCGTCTGAGGTATACTTCTGTGATACCTGCGCGCTCGATCTCAAGAGCGTCTGCCTTGGAAAGGGTTGTACCTTCATCGAAGAGAATCTCTCCTGTGAAGGGGTTAACTGCGGGACGGGAAAGGGTATGACCTGCAATTCTTGCTCCGAGAGCTACCTTCTTGTCATACTTATGTCTACCTACGGGTGCAAGATCGTATCTCTTTGCGTCGAAGAAGAGATTGCCCATGAGGATCTCGGCAGACTCAACGATAGCGGGCTCGCCGGGACGGAGCTTCTTATAGATCTCCTTGAGAGCCTCATCGCGGATGGAGGTACCGTTTTCGATAGCCTCGCGCTCGCAGATGTCCTTTTCAAGAGTAGCGTAGAGCTTGGGCTCCTCACCGAATACAGCTGCGATATCCTCGGGAGTCTCGATGCCGAGAGCACGGATAAGGACGGTAACGGGGAGTTTGCGGTTTTTGTCGATACGAACGTAGTATACGTCGGAAGCGTCGGTCTCGTACTCAAGCCATGCGCCTCTGTAGGGGATAACGGTTGCAGTAAAGGTTCTCTTACCTGTCTTGTCAACTGCACTGTCATAGTACATTCCGGGAGAACGTACGATCTGGGAAACGATAACACGCTCCGCACCGTTTATGACGAAGGTACCCTTATCTGTCATCACGGGGAAATCACCCATGAAGATAGAAGACTGCTTTACTTCGCCGGTGGCTTTATTGGAAAGGCGTACGTCAACCTTTAAGGGGATAGAGTAGGTAACGACACGTTCTTTGCACTCCTCAACGGGGTACTTGGGAGGTGTGTCGAGAGAATAGCCTACGAATTCGATAATGAGATTTCCGGAGTAATCCGTAATAGGGGAAACGTCGTGTAAGACTTCCATGAGGCCTTCGTCGAGAAACCACTTATATGAATTCTTCTGGATTTCGATAAGGTTGGGCATTTCCAAAACTTCATCGATCTTCGAGAAGCTCATACGGGTCTTCTTACCGACACTGTGAGGCTTCACCATTTTTTCGACCTGCTGCGGTTTGATCATTTGAGCTATCACTCCATTCTTTGAGTTGCCTTATATTAATTAAGGATAAAAAGGGTGTTTTTTATAGAAAAATACCGAAAAACTACGCTATAGAAACACTTATGGCGCTTCTTTAGCAGTTTACTATTTTACCATATTCGTTGTCTAATGTCAATAAAAAAATGAAAAATCAAGACAAAAAAGCATTTATTTACAAAACGCATGATGAATATTTACAATTAATTTAAATGTAAACAAATCGTAAACTTTGCCCCGCGGAGCCTGGTGAGAGGCGCCGCGGGGCATTTTTGTTTGTATTCGGTTGTGTTTACGGAGTGAATTATTCAAACAGACCGTCGAGAATATCCGCAAGATAGCTGTTACCGCCTGTTCTGTAGGCGTTGTATCTTCCGCCTGCGGCAGGTATGAGCATAAGTGCGGAATTGTCGGAGAAGATGAAGTTCGGTGTTTTGCCGTCTTCGTAAATATACTCAATGTATTTGTCACTGCTCGGACTCATCTTATCGTAGAATTCGCGGAGCACTGATTTGACACTGACATTTGATTTGAAGAGCATCGCATCAGCCTCGCTGACGTAGCAACGCTGGTTTTTTCTTAAAATGTCTGCGTATTCCTCGGTATCCTTTGTAAACTCCTTCGCGCCGTCATTACTGTGAACGATGATCTTGTCGGGATTTGCATACATGTACTTTTCAGCCAGCGCTTCTTCATTTGTCAGTGTCTCATCATACAGACTTATGAGGTAACACTGTGTAGCGTAGTTGTACGAAGTTGCCAAGGTTCCGTATTTTTCACGAAGCTCCTTTGCGTAGCCGAGAAGCTTTTCGAAATATGTCTGAGCCTTCTTTTCGTCCTCGGGCTTGTAATCAATGTCCTCACCCGATTTCTCAAGAATATCTTCAAGCGCACGGTAGAGTACGTATGCCTTGGGAGAATCTGCTTCACCGTTTAAGAACTGACATAGAACGTACTTTGAGATAAAATAGGTATCAAGCAGTTTTTCGTACGTCTCCTTATTGTTCTTAATAATAGGCTTGTAGCTGTCTGTCACTGCAGTGGAATTGATCATCTCTGCGATGAGATTGTCACAGTAGGTTATATAGCGGTCGTAATCGAGAAGGTAGACCTTGCCGTCCTTAGAGTATCTGTAAGGGGTGTGCTCGGTTTCCGTGTAGCTTTCTTTGACAGCATCAGCATTACCGAAAACTCCGCCGGCGGCTTCGAGTGCTTCGTCGATAGAAGAAAATTCCTCGTAACTTACGGTGTCGTATCCGTCCTCAGCTTTTGCGAGTGACATAAGACAGTACATACCTAAGTCGCGTTGATCAAGGTAATTTCCTGTGTCAGGCTCGAAGTAATACGTCGCACCTCTGTGAGCGAGTACGTCGAAGCTGTTAGCATCTTCTTCAAATGTACTTGCCACTATGCTGTGATTTTCACAAAAGTAGTATGTGGGGGCGTCATGATAAGTAACGCCGTTGCCTTCCGTAATGGCTACAGTCACCGCATCGTTAAGAGCATCAATGGAATGCACTTCGTCCGTAATGGGCTTCACTTCATAATTGAAGGTAGTCTCAACGGGAGCTTCCTCTGTGTTGGATTTGCATCCGGCGAGGAACGTGAGACAAAGGATAAGCGAAAGTATCGCTGAGGTTAATTTAATAAGCTTTGCGTTTTTCATTGGGGAATCTCCTTGAATAAAATACATACATTATTATAACCCTTCGTTAATCGCAAGTCAAGCATATAACTGAAAAATAGGTCAGCAGACGTGAAAAATCCCCGTGAAACCATATCACAGGGATTTTTTGATTACTTAACGTGGAAGAATTCCACCTCTTCACCGACAGGGCCGATACAGAATGCAATTCTTGCGGGATAAGGTATCTCAGAGGGGATGACGATATCCGTAGGCTCCATCGTTACCTTGTAACCCTCTGCGCGTACTGCCTCGATGCAGGCGTCGGTGTCCTCGACTTCGAATGCGAGATGACGGAGCGCGCCCTGGCCGGGATAATCCTCTCCGTTTGCGAAAATTTCAAGAAGTCCCGCTCCGGTGTCGATCATCATTGCCGCGTTACCGCCGTCCCCCCATGTTCTGACGATGGGAAGACCGAGCAATTCGGTGTAGAACTTCACGAGCTTTGCGTAGTCTTCTACTCCGCACGCCTTGAGTGCAATGTGGTGAATGCCTGTGATCTTGGGTGCCATAATATTTCTCCTTTGTATGTAATAGTATGTAATTTTTCGTTTTAAAGCACGACGGCAGAGCCTTCACCGAAATGAAAGCTCTGCCACGATTATTTATTTATGCAAGATAACCCTGTCTGTAAAGAAGCTCTGCGATAAGAACAGCACCGCCTGCCGCGCCGCGGAGAGTGTTGTGAGACATACCTACGAACTTGTAGTCGAACATGGTGTCGGGTCTGAGTCTGCCCACGGAGATACCCATACCGCGGTAGAGATCGCGGTCGATACCGATCTGAGGACGGTTCTCTTCCTCAAAGTATGTCACGAACTGATCGGGAGCGGAGGGGAGACCGAGGAGCTGAGGAGCGCCGCGGTAGCTCTTCCATGCTTCAATAATAGCTTCCTTAGGAGGCTTGTTTTCAAAGTTTACGAATACAGCCGCAGTATGACCGTCGGTTACGGGAACGCGGATGCACTGAGTGGTGATAACGGGAGCTTCTGCGGGAACGATGATACCGCCGCGAACTTCACCCCAAATTTTGAGAGGTTCCTTCTCGCTCTTTTCCTCTTCACCGCCGATGTAGGGGATGATGTTGTCAACCATTTCGGGCCATGACTCAAAATTCTTACCTGCACCGGAGATAGCCTGATATGTGGTGGCAACAACTTCCTTGATGCCGAACTTGAGAAGGGGAGTGAGGATCGGAACGTAGCTCTGGATGGAGCAGTTGGGCTTAACTGCGATAAAACCGCGCTTTGTTCCGAGACGCTCTCTCTGGCTCTTTATTACCTCAAGGTGAGAGTCGTTGATCTCGGGAATTACCATGGGAACATCGCTGGTCCAACGGTTAGCGGAGTTGTTGGAGATAACGGGAACTTCAGCCTTAGCGTAAGCTTCCTCAAGGGCGAGGATCTCGTCCTTCTTCATGTCAACGGCGCAGAAGATAAAGTCGCACTCAGCCTTCATCGCCTCGATGTCTGCCGCGTCCTTTACGATCATGTTCTCAGCTTCAGCGGGGATGGGACCCTTCATCTTCCATCTGCCTTCAACCGCGTCCTTGTAAGGAACGCCGGCACTTCTCTTGCTTGCGGCAACGGCTGTAAGCTGGAAATAGGGGTGATTCTCAAGCAGAGTGATGAATCTTTGGCCGACCATGCCTGTGGCACCTACAACGCCTGCTCTTGCTTTATTGTTCATGTATGTGTACCATACCTTTCTTTCGTGTTTGCGTGATAGATATTACCGTTTTTCCGTTTTATGACGGGAAAATATTAATGATGACATTTTACCACAATCATGATGCTGTGTCAACTTCTTTTTGTTTAAAAAGCTGTGCTGATTTATCTTCTCCGTATGCTACAGAAAATATTCGGCAGAAACGGAATAAGTTGGGCATATTTGTTATAAATATAAGCAAAATGTATAATTATACCTCGTGTAGAAAAATAATACAGAGGCGGAGCTCCGCTCTTCTTAATAAATTGCGCCCCGTTCCGGGTAGGAACGGGGCGAAGTTTGTTTGTTAACGCTGATTTTTTACTCAGCAGCCGCAACCGCAGCCGCGACCGTTACCGCAGCAGTTTCCGCAGGAAACGATAAGAATAGCAAGGATTACGAACCAGATAAAATCGTCACTGTTAAAAAGATTGCAAAGGCATCCCATAGTATAATATCCTTTTCATTTATAATATTCCGAGAAGAGCTTATTTCCTTCTCCTTGAGTACCTTTTCCGTACTCTGATATTATTCTATGCGGAGCGGTGAGTTTTGTTACTCAGGTAAGTGTGATACTGTCGGCGTTCAGAAAATCCTGTGCCGCGGTAAGACTGCCCGCGCGGACTGCGTACTCAGCGCCGCACTTCTTGCAGACGACGAAAATGTCCTCGTCGCCCAGCTGTAGCTCGTAGTCGCCCCCGTTCTCGCACCTACAGTGAATGTTTCCCTCGTCCTCAAGTTCCTTGAGAGTGTACATTATAATATCAAGCACCTGAGGATCGGTGAGGGATTCTCCCTCGCCTCTGTTTTCGGAGAACTGACGGAGAGCATCCTCGCCTGCAATTTCGATAAGCTCCTCTTCGCTCATGCGGATCTCGTTGTCAACACCGTACTCACTTCCGATGAAGCACACACCAAGACCGGAGTAGGTACACGCAAGAGTGAAGGCTTCGCGCTCGAAGAAAACGTCGCCTGAGATAACGTAGGTGTGAGGAGCGGGACAAACTATGCAAGGCACGGTGATACGTACCTTTTTGTCGTGAGTATATACGATGTCAAGTGCTGAAGCACCGCAGGGACATTTCAGCTTGATCATATCAGCGGAGAGTGAGAAAACGCCCACAACACTGCGGACGATGCATCCGCAATCGGGACAGCGGTATGCGATGGTGGTCTGTTTACGGATGATAGACATGGATAAACGTCCTTTCTTGACGTAGATGAAATCGCTGTTCCCCCGCCTTGGCAGGGGAACAATCTTGCTTTAGTAAAATTCAGTAAATATTATTCTGTATAGATGGGGAATTTTGCGCAGAGAGCCATTACCTCTGCACAAACGCGGTCGCGGTTACCATCGAAGTCGCGTGCAACGTCTCCGATGAAGCGTGCGATCATACGCATCTCAGTTTTCCCAAAACCGCGAGTGGTAACTGCGGGAGTACCGATTCTAATACCGCTTGTTACGAAGGGGCTCTGAGGATCGTTGGGGATGGCGTTCTTGTTAACGGTGATGTGAACCTCGTCAAGTCTCTTTTCCATGTCCTTACCTGTGATACCGAAGGGACGGAGGTCGACCAGCATGAGGTGGTTGTCTGTGCCGCCTGAAACGAGTCTGAAGCCCTCTTTGATCATTGCGTCAGCAAGCTCAGCCGCGTTTTCAGCGATAGCGCGCTGATACTCGCGGAACTCTTCTGTGAGAGCTTCACCGAAGGCAACTGCCTTTGCGGCGATGATATGCTCAAGGGGACCGCCCTGAGTTCCGGGGAACACAGCCTTGTCGATCTTCTGAGCAAGATCAGCGGTGCAGAGGATAAGACCGCCGCGGGGGCCACGGAGAGTCTTGTGAGTAGTTGTGGTGACAACGTGTGCGTGAGGAACGGGGCTGGGATGGACGCCTGCGGCAACAAGACCTGCGATGTGAGCCATGTCTACCATAAGATATGCACCCACCTCGTCTGCGATCTCGCGAAGACGGGCAAAGTCGATAACTCTTGAGTATGCGCTGGCGCCCGCAACGATCATCTTGGGGTGGCATTCGAGAGCGGTCTCGCGGATCTTGTCATAGTCAAGCATTTCGGTGTCATCGTCAACGCTGTAAGGAACGATGTTGAAATACTTACCGGAAATATTTACGGGAGAACCGTGGGAGAGATGTCCGCCGTGAGCGAGATTAAGTCCCATAACGGTGTCGCCGGGGGACACAAGCGCGAAAAACACTGCAAGGTTAGCGTTAGCTCCGCTGTGTGGCTGAACGTTAGCGTGCTCGGCGCCGAAGAGCTTCTTTGCTCTCTCTCTTGCAATATTTTCAACAACGTCTACACATTCGCATCCGCCGTAGTAACGCTTGCCGGGAAGACCTTCAGCATACTTGTTTGTAAGGGGAGTACCTGCGGCAAGAAGGACCGCCTTGGAAACGATATTTTCTGAAGCGATAAGCTCGATATTGTGCTGCTGACGGCGGAATTCCGCGTCGCAGGCTGCAGCGACCTCAGGGTCGTAATTTTTAAGTTCTTCGAAAAAAAGCATTTTTAGAATCCTTTCTCGTTGAGGGGATATCCCTCGAAAAATAAACACGGAGTTATTGTAACATATTTTTTTTCAAAGATAAAGACTTTTATGAAAAAATATGAGAAGAATTTGAGTTTTTTACGCCACGGAACAAAGGGGGAAATGTTGTGAGCTTGATAATAAGAAACGCTTGTCGGTAAGATAGTGTACATCTCGCCGATTTACATTTTGCACAAATGTACTTGTTAAAATGCTCAAATGTGGATTTTCAGTGAACTGCACTAAAGGGGGATAATTGTATGAATTGTACACAACGCACAAAAGAAGTTACAAAATACACCTGATCCTCAAAAATATCCCAAAATAGGGTTGACAGCCATGCGCGGGTGTGATATAATAAAGACACAAAGAAGAGATGAGAAACAAAAGAATCCGACAAGAGTCGGATCGAAAAATCATCAAATAAATTGAAGGAGGTGTCGGACATGATTTTCAGCAGTGTTAAGCTACGTGCCGTATGTGAACGGGACAAGTACAGATCATCGGTCCCGACATATCCAATAAAACGTATTTCATAACGCGGCACGCAGACTAGGTTGACAAAAGGTCGGTGTGTCGCTTTTTCGTTGCCCGCAAAGGCTCGGAAGGCCCGGCGGAAGACCCCAAGCGCAAATATCAAAAACGTTTTGACACGGAAGCGGATCACGAAGTATTTTCAAGAAGTAAGATCTTCGGTTACCGAGGAGGGACCGCAGAGATTACACCTGCAAGGCAAAAGAAAAACCTAAGCGAGAAGTCAGATGTGAAGATAAAGCAGATGACGAAGATAAGCAGAGGTGAATACAGACCGAGGCGGGGATTTTGTAGGCAGTGGGCCGATGTGTAAGGCTCAGACGGTATCAAAAGAAAATACGGGGCTCGGTGAAAACTAAAGTTTGAACTTATCGCAAAGATAAGTGTCCCGGACAAAATGGGAGAGCACAGATTAAGTACGCAGTCAAACTTCAGAAAACCTCAATACGGCCTTCGTTCCGAAATAACGAATAGAAATAATGAGATGGATTAGACGAAGAAGTTGATGGATAGTGCGTGCAAGGGTAATTAAAACTGAATAACAACTGAATAATAAGATGATCTTTAATATAGATTTAAGCAGGTTTTTCGCAGTATCGTATGAAAGGATAACCCGCATGAAAAACGTGAAAAACTTTAACAAAGCTAAAATCTAAATGGCGGAGGTATACTCCAATGAACACGTCAAATTAATCAGAGACAGTTTATAAGCTACAGAAAAACATGGGAAACAGGTATAGACCAATGAGAAGTTAAAGCTTAATCCAAATTAAGTAAGACAGTCCGAACAACGATTGGAAAACAGGTACATACCAATGAACAGCTGAATAAAAACTTAAAAAATGTAAGGAACAGTAACTGTCAGGGAAAATGGGTACACACCAATGAATAAGTAAATAAAACAGAAAAGTTGAAAATTTACGGAAAAAGGTACATACCAATGAACTAATAAGTATCGGATACCATCAAATCGGATGATGACGGTGATGTGAATACCGTCGCAGGAAAGCTTAATTAAAGGTATACACCGATGGAACAGTAAAGCTTATTTCTCAAATATAACGAAATTCGGAACAAGATCATAAAAGCGATTCTTTGGGAAAAGAAAACACAAGTGTAAGATAGGAACAGTATATCCGGAATATATGTTAAATTAAGTAATTTTTCATGCCTCACATGATATAGTAAAATTGTTAACGTTCGCTTGACGGATCAAACCGAAAAATAACGAAACAGAAAGGGAAAACAAAGGTCTATATAAGAATATATGTAGAGATAGACTTGCTTGAGAAAATCGGAAAAGAATAAGAGTAAGTATAAAAAGAATATAGGGTGACGAAAGTCAGGAGGATATCCAATGGACAATCAGTTTTGACACCCCGGCCGTAATGAGGTCGGGGTGTTTTTATGCTTTGACTTGGGCTTAGATATGTTTTTTTGTTATTTTGTACAAAAAACAACCGTGCTCCCAGATGGGGGACACGGTTGTTTGCCTTATGCGATATTACTTTGCTTTGGGAGCGACGTGTTCTTTGAGAACGGTCCACGTACGGTGGAGCACCCAGTTTTCGGGATCGTAGATATCGTCCTTAACGCTTGCCCAATAGGAATCGTTGAAGGAGTTACCCTTATGTGAGGTGACATCGAAACTACGGGAAATGCAGATGAACTGATCGTGTGCGGTCTTTTCATCGCTGTTTATTGGCTTTCCCGTAAAGGGGTTAACGGGATCTTCAATGAGACCGTTTGTTGCAAGAGTAGGAACGTCTGCGTTGGTCATGAACTCGTTTGACGTTGTAAACTCTCGGCTTCCGATCTCCTTTACCATTAGGAGAGGGTAGTAAGCTTCGGTGTTTCTAAGATCATTGATGTTTGTAATCTCGTCCTCGTACTCGTCGAGCCAAAAGCCGTCAAGGTGGTTGATATTCTGACTTCCGTGGTCTGCGACAAGGATAATCTTTGTGTTGTCGTAAACGTCATTTTCACGGAGGAAGTCAAACCACTCGCCGAGGCGAAGAAGAGCTGCCATGTTTGCATGGTAGTGGAGCATCTGATACTCAGTTTCAACCTTAAGTGTAACTCCGTCAACTGTAAATCTGTCTGTGTGTGCCGCGTCGTATTCCTCATTGTCAACTACTACGGAAGGTATGTAATCCGGAGTCTGCAGGAGGATTGGGTCGTGGGTGGTGTCGTTGGAGAGGAAGAGGAACGTGTTTTTATCCTCTTCTGAGATTGTCGTCATTTGAGACATATTGGTGAGCACGTTGTAGGGATTCATAAATATAGAGTCAAGACCCGTTGCGTGGGAAAGGTCGGTTCGCTCCTGACCGGCGTACTCTACTACAGCCGAACTTGTCTGCAGACGGTTATAGGTACCGTTGTCATATATGAATCTTTGAAGAAGAGTGGGCATAGATTTCATAACGGCGAAGCAGAAGAAGTTCCTATGGTTACTGTCGATGGCGGACTGCTTTTGAGTTGTGTTACCAAAGACACCCTTGGTGATGTATGCGTTTATATCGGGATATTCGTCAAATATAGAAAGATCGGGTATCCATGAGTAGTTAGCGTAAGTGGGGTCGCATACCGTTACGTCAAATCCGTTATTGGAGAACAACACGGGCATGACTTTAAGTGCCTCGTTGTGCTTTGAAACGAGGGACTCCGTGTCTCTCTTGTTGATCTCGACGGGGGTATATTCATATCCGCCAAGAAGTGCGGGAACAGCCATGTTGGTCTTGGGGGCGAAAGATATGGTGTTTTTGTAATAAGTGAAGCCTGCGAATTTTTCTACAAGCTCAGGTTTTTCAGCGAAGATATATGGGACGTATTCACCCATTGCGCGGTCGAGCATGATGACCACTACGTTTTCCCCCTCAGTGCTCAGATCGAAATTCGGAAATCCTTTTAACTTCAGATTTTCTGAGGACGCGAAAGTGCTTGCGGAGGAGTGGATGGAACTCATGTTGAGGGCTGCCATTCCGAAAACAGCAACTGCTGCGGTGAGAAGTACCGTGGTACAGACCTTTGTCCATTTTATTGAAATGAAGAGAAGTACTGCGGCGACTACGATGAGTACGAGGACGTTGATAAGGTGTTCTCTACTTGAGAAACTGAGTCCTGTTTCGTACTGAAGTTGCGCGGATATGGTACCAAGCTTCGTTCCGAAGAACATGTAGTTAGTAATTGCAACACCGCTGAGGATCCACATCAGTCTTGTGAAAATGATTTTTCCTGCGGGATTTGCAAGCCAGTAAAATACACCGAACCAAACGAGAAAGAAACCCGCGCTCATTGCCGCAGTGCTTGCGATATACCACATAGGATTGTGGAAATAAGTTATGTCGATGTATTCAAGAGTAGATGCGGAGATATATGCCGACGGGATGAGCACGCCTACAAGAACAGTCATAAATACACTGCCGAGGATAAACATGCCTGTGTTCGGCTTGGACTCAGTCTTTTTCGCGGATATGCGGATCCTTGACTTAAGAAGGTTCAGTACAAGGGGAAGCATGAGTGCTGCGCCGAGGGTCACGATGAATAATTTCTTTAAAACAGATGCGTCATAGAACGCTGCACCGAATACGACTGCCGCTATACCTATGGTGAAGGTGAGTATGCGAAGGACCTTCTGAGGATTCTTTATTTTGTAGAAGATATTTTTAACAAGAGAGAATATGTTGTTGAGTGTCCAGTAAAATACGAGACCTGCGGGGGATGTCCAAAGGAAAACGAGGAAGAAAAGCGCGATGCCGTAAAGCTGGATCTTTGTTTTAAGGGGGAATCCCTTCAGATAGATGGCGCTGGAGATAACGTTGATGAAGGTCATCAGCACAGGCAGCAGATTGATGGCAAAGCCGCCGATAACTATAAGTCCGTCGGGGGCGCCAAGGTCTGCGATGGGGCCGAAGGATACACCGTTAAGTATGTCGAGGTGGGAGAGGAACTGATAAGCTGCCATAAAGAACGGAATTTCGAGAAGAAGAGAAACGGAACCGTTCAGTGATGAGGTGGGCTTGTAATTATTCTGACGGTAGTACGCCTGAAGCATCATCATTCTCTCGTCACCGGAGAACGTTTTTTTAATATGATCAACGCCTGCCTTCAGCTTGGCTTCCGTGTCGCGAGCCGCTTCCTGCATTGCATCCGCTCTCTTATAAAGCGGAAGAACAAGAATGTTCATTGCAAGGCTTAAGAAGATTATGGCAAGTCCGGGATTTGAGACGAATCGGTTTGCAACACCGAATATTATCTCGAAGATAAGCTTCAGTGGACCGATAAACAAGGTGCTTAATATTGAAAGTATACTCATGACGGTCTCCCCCTGTATTTTGTGTCTGTAAAATTATTGTACGTACGCAGAACATGCGATGTAATATAATATTATAATAACATATTTTCTCTGAAAAATCAAGGATGGAAAGAGGATATACTGTAAAACCTGCCGTAATGAAGTGAACCCCAAAGTTTAGGCAAAAAATAAATATAAAATCGCTTGCGAATGAACTCGGAACTGAACCGGGCTCATTCCTTTTAACTTTAGAGAGATTCTCTCATTGTTGTAGTAATGAATGTATTCTTCCAACTTTTCAATGAATCCCATAGGGGATTCAAATTTCTTGTCATAAAAATATGCACCTCCAAAAGTGTCTAACTTTTGGGGTGCATATCAATATGAAAGCTTTTGCAGTATGTTTTTTAAAGTAAAATACAGATAAGTCCCGATGCTCCCTCGTTTATCACTTTGGAAAGGGTTTCACCGAAGCGTTCTCGGGCATCCTCGGGCATATGCTCAAGCTTGGCGTGCAGACCGTCGTTTACAAGCTCGTATATAGACTTACCGAACAGATTGGTGTTCCAGATACTGTGTGGGTCTTCTTCGAATTCTGAAAGGAGAGAACGTACCAACTCTTCCGACTGCTCCTCAGTACCTACAATTGGACTGAGCTCAGTTTCTATCTGTGCCTTTATCATGTGTATGGACGGGGCTGTGGCGCGAAGCTTTACCCCATATCCTCCCGAATGTTTTACAATCTCCGGCTCAGCTAAAGTGAGATCTTCCATCTCGGGCATAACTATCCCATAACCTTTATCCGCTGCATCACGTACGGCTGCGGCAAATCTGTCATATTCCTTTTTTGCACTTGAGAGGGAAGTAAGATTTGCGATGATGTCCGCTTCGTCGCCGATGTTGAGTCCTGACAATTCGCTCGTCGTTTTATAGAAAAGCTCGCGGGAAAGCTCCACCGAGAGTGACGCTTTGCCGTTGCCCATGTTGATCTCGCGTGCACTGCATTCACCGCCACCGAGAGTTTCACACAGACTGTCGGTAAGCGTTTTTCGCATACGTTTTATGTCTCCCATGCGGAATATATCTGAAAGAGACGATTTTAGCATGTCGGCAACACTGCGTCTGATGGGGTGGTCGCTTTCAAGCGCCGCGGTCCAGCAGGGCAGGGACACGCTTATCTCCCTTATGGGGAACTCCGTGATAAGAAGCTTCATTATTTCGCACACATCTTCGCTGTCAAGTTCCTGGCAATTTAACAATGCCACGGGGACGGCATATTTCCCCTCAAGTTCAAGCGCCAACGCTTCTGCCTCAGGTGTGTGTGGTTCGGCTGAATTTACCACTATCACGAAGGGCTTGCCCAGCTCCTGAAGCTCTCTGACAGTGCGGGTTTCCGCATCTACGTAGTTTTCACGGGGAATGTCTCCGATACTGCCGTCGGATGTGACTATGATACCTACGGTTGAATGATCTGCAATGACCTTCCTGGTTCCTATTTCTGCCGCCTCGTTAAAGGGGATAGGCTCGTCGTTCCATGGTGTATTGACCATTCTGACCTGTCCGTTTTCCGTGTCGCCGATTATGTCGGGGATTATGTAACCTACGCAGTCGATGAGCTTTACTTTAGCCGTATTTCCTTCGCCGAAGGTGACCTCCACCGCTTCGTCGGGGATGAACTTTGGCTCTGTAGTCATGACGGTCCTGCCGCCTGCGCTTTGAGGGAGCTCGTCAGCCGCACGGGTACGGTCCTTTTCGTTCTTGATACCGGGTAAGACTGTGCTTTCCATGAATTTTCGGATAAAGGTGGATTTACCGCTTCTGACGGGACCCGCTACGCCTATAAATATTTCTCCGTCCGTTCTGCCCGATATATCCTTGTAAATACTTTGGCTGTTTGTCATATGAGTTTATTCCTTTCCATGCTGAAGCTTGGTAAAGGATATGCGGTGGAGCAAAAAAATATGCACGGCGGGTGATTTGTGTGTGCCATGAGTAATGTAATGCATACATGGTAAGAAGAATACTTTAATTATGTTAGGGGGCAAAAAGGCAGAGAATGTAAACATTCTCTGCCCGGAGGTATGACATGCTCTAAAACATTGTTTAGCACTTGTTTGACTTGCTTTTATAATAAAAATTGATTTTACATACTTTTACAAAAGACAGTCCGTCAGGGCTTCCAGTACTTTTCTACGCATTCTTTTGCAATTCTCACGTAATCTCTGCCTCTGTTCATGTCTCCGCGGAGCGTCATTACTTCGCGCTGACCTATCTCGAAAAGACAGCCTGATGCCGCTGTGCAGATACGCTTGAAGTCACGACGGAGAGCGTCCTCGTCCATAACAGTGTCAGTCACAAGCTCAGCCCTCGGCTTGCTGTAGTAGACAACGCGGCTTCCGCGGAGGAATTCACCAACCATCTCTTCATTGTTGAAGGGGGACACGGAAAGCTTTCTCAGGTTACTCCAACGCGAAAGATAATCCTCAAAAATGGCATCCACTCGTTCACAGCACCCGTAGGAAAGAAGTCCCATTCGCTTCACCAGTCGGTCCTGATAGGGGAATACGAATTCACCGAAGGTATCGGGAGAAACTGCCGTAGTCTCCTGAGACTCCAAAAAACCCCAGCACTCGGTAGTCTTCGTTACATTGTCCGCAGGAAGCTCATTTGTGAAGGCGTAACTTTCCTGATTGACGGGTGCCATTCCCACCGTGGGAAGAAGAAGCTTTTCGCGTTCCAAAAAGTCGTAATACTGCTCGTACACTGTGGTAGCCATGTCCATTACCTCATGGAGCAGCTCAGGATAGTCGTACATGGAGATATAGTAATTCTCCATTCCCATAAGATGCACGAGAGGGTTGGTGATAGCACCTAAAAGCGGCGTGCCTCGAAGCTTGGTGGGTAGAATATCCCCGAAGGTGTCTTCGAGCACACTGCGGTAAGCGTTTGTTTTTTCAAGGTCTGCGCCGAAGGATCCTCCCTTAAGCTTGTCGATATCTTCCTCTAAGTCTTCTACGATAGGCTCGATATGGTATCCGCCGGAGTTTTTCGCCTTTTCTCTTTTCGGCTCAGATCCGAAGGGCTTTACCCATGTGTCAAAGTACATGTCAAAGGTGTCGGACACGGGTGTGTCGTCATCAAAGAGCTCACGTCCCGTCATACTGCAGATAAGAGAGCTTTCGATCTCACGGGCCAGCTTTCCCTCACAGCGCATGCGGGGTGTGATGATCTCGTCTGTTAGATTGGAGAAGAGAAGTCTTACCGTGGGTGTCTCTCTTCGTCCCGCCTCTTGTGCGCTCCATTTTTTAAGTATTTCTTTATTCTTTTCATCGTGAGCATACTCGGCTTTACGCGCGGCAAGCTCTCTGAGTATGGCTTTGTCTTTGGCTGCGATCTTTTCCATATACGTACTCCATAATTGTTTGTTTATATTATAGCACGGTGATAGTGGATTTGCAAGTGTGTTATTGCTGAAGTATCAAAATGACAAAAGTGAAAAAACGGCATTTTCGTTCATTTATTGGTACGTCGGTCAGACCACGTCAGATGCCGTATATCTCGGAATATTTCTTTTCGAGGTAATCGGTATAGTAAGTAGGATCGAATTCCGTACCGAGAGCTTTTTTCAGAAGCTCGCCCGGCTTCATCATGCAACCGTGACGCCAGATGTTCTGACGGTTCCACTCGTTGATGGCGGAGAAGTCTCCCTTGGAGAGGCAATCGTCAACGTCGACGGTCTCCTTCATCTTGGCGAGAAGCTGTGCTCCGTACGCACTGCCCAGGGCGTATGAGGGGAAGTAACCAATGCCGCCGCCTGACCAATGGCTGTCCTGAAGTACACCGTGACGGTCATCCGGAACGTCTACTCCTAAATATTCCTTGTAAAGTCTGTTCCACTCTGCAGGAAGGTCACGTACCTCAAGCTCGTCTGACATAACGCGTCGCTCGAGCTCGTAACGGATCATTACGTGAAGGCAGTAAGTGACCTCGTCTGCCTCTGTTCGGATGAGAGAGGGAGTTACAAGGTTGACCGCGCGGTAAAGGTCCTCTGCGGTATATCCCGCGGTCTGCTGGGGGAAGCATTTTTGTACTGCGGGGAATATAAAGCGGCAGAACGCCTGGCTTCTTCCGATAAGATTCTCGTAGAAGCGGCTCTGGCTTTCGTGGATACCCATTGACACACCGCCGTCAAGCACGGTGTACGCGAATTCGTCTGCGGAATTCATGTCGTACAGTGCGTGTCCACCCTCGTGGATGACGCTGTACATGGAATGTGTGAAATTGTCTTCCTTATAATTGGTGGTGATACGGGTATCCTTGTGTGAACCGATACTTGTGGTGAAGGGATGCTCGGTAGTACCCAGACCACAAAGATCAGTGTCGATACCGATGGTACGCATAAGCTCGTAAGAGAACTTTTCCTGCTCATCTGTGGAAAACTTTCCGTGAGCGATGGAGTCGTCTATCTTTGGAACTGACGTGATCTTTGTGATAAGTGGAACGAGACGGTTTCTGAGAGTTGCGAAAAATTCGTCGCATTTTTCGCAGGTGAGACCCTCCTCAAACTTATTAAGGCAGTAGTCGTAGGGCTTCATATCGGGTGCACAGTACTTAGCGAAACGTTTCTGTGTTGCAAATATCTCCTCAAGCACGGGACGGAACAGCTCAAAATCGCTTGTTTCCTTTGCTCTGTGCCACACGTCGTCAGCCTTAACGAGAAGCTCTTCGTACGCTACGTACTCGTCCATTGGGATCTGCTTCATCTCCTTGATGTCGCGGTACATAAGCTCTACCACGCGGTGGTCCTTTTCGGAAAGAGCGTCCTTTTCACCGTCAAGCTCTTCAAGTAGAGATACCACCTCATCACTTGTGGATAATTTGTAGCTTTCCTCGGAAAGAATACCGAGGGCGTGAGCGCGGTTTTCAGCGGTCTTCTTAGGTGCTGTTGTGGCGCCGTCGTAATAGATAAGAGACATCGCGTGGTTATACGCGCTTAGACGGGACTGTATTTCATAAAGCTTGTCCATTTTTTCTGTTATGTTCATTTTGATTTCCTTTCTGCCGTATTTTTATAGAACAAAACTCTTCCCGCGGTGAGCGGAAAGAGTTTTGGAAAATCTGATTAAAGCGCGGAAACGATAGCCTCTGTATCGGAAGCGATCATAAGCTCTTCGTTTGTGGGGATAAGGAATACCTTAACCTTGGAGTCCTCAGTAGAAAGAACTACAACGTCTGACTGGTGGTGAGCGTTAGCGTTAACCTCACGGTCGATCTTGATTCCGAAGAACTCGAGGTCGCGGCAAACTCTCTCTCTGAGCTCGGGGTTGTTCTCGCCCATACCTGCGGTCCAAACAACAGCGTCGAGACCGTTCATTGCAGCGGTATAGGAACCGATGAACTTCTTGATCTGGTATGCAAGAGTTGTAGCTGCAAGCTCAGCTCTGTAGTTACCCTCGCGGATAGCAGCCTCGATGTCACGGCTGTCGGAGGAGATACCGGAAATACCGAGGAAGCCGCACTTCTTGTTCATGTAGTCATCCATCTCAGCGGGAGTGTAGCCTTCCTTGTCCATAATGTAGGTAACGATAGCGGGGTCGATAGCGCCGCAACGTGTACCCATGAGCACACCGTCAAGGGGAGTGAGACCCATGGATGTATCCATTACCTTACCGCCCTTTACAGCGGAGATAGAGGAACCGTTACCGATGTGACAGGTTACGATCTTGGTGTCCTCAGCAGGCTTGCCGAGAAGCTTGATGCACTCTCTTGTTACGTATCTGTGAGATGTACCGTGAGCACCGTAGCGGCGGATCTGGTACTTCTCATACATATCGTAGGAGATACCGTAGGTGTATGCCTGAGCGGGCATTGTCTGATGGAAAGCGGTGTCGAATACGAGAACCTGGGGCTTATCGGGCATTACTGCGAGACAACCCTTGATACCCATGATGTGAGCACCTGTGTGGAGGGGAGCAAAGCTGCGGCAAAGCTCCAGCTTCTCGAGAACTTCATCAGTGAGAAGAACGGACTCAAAGAAGTAGGGACCACCGTGGACAACGCGGTGACCAACTGCCTCGATCTCGTTCATATCGGTGATAACACCGTGCTCGGGGCTTGTGAGGTATTCGATAACGTACTTGGTAGCAACTGCGTGGTCGGGCATGGGAAGCTCAACCTTAAGCTTTTCGCCGTCCTCACCCTTTCTGTGCTCAAGCTTACCGTCAAGACCGATTCTCTCGCAAATACCCTTAGCGAGTACGGACTCGGTTGCGGTGTCAAAAAGCTGATACTTGAGGGATGATGAACCTGCGTTAACAACAAGAACCTTCATTTTAAAAGTCTCCATTCCGCCGATTTTCGGTCGGCTTTATTAATTGAAAATTGAATAATTGACAATAAGCGCAATATCATATATAATTATATATGATATTTAAGTTAATTACAAGTACAATTATCTATAATTGGAGGAATTTACAAATTATGCCCGAAAAAGTAGCAATAATATGTGAATTTAATCCACTTCACAATGGACATAAATCAATTCTTGAACATGCACGTGAGACGGGAGACTGTGTTATAGCAATAATGAGCGGAAATTTCACTCAGAGGAGCATTCCTGCTGTGTTCGATAAATACAGAAGAGCAGAAGCGGCGCTTAAAGCGGGTGCTGACGCAGTGTTCGAGCTTCCCATGCCCTGGTGTTCGGGCAGTGGAGAGTTTTTTGCCGCTGGAGCGGTGGCGATTGCGGCGGGCCTTGGCGTGAAGAATTTCGTTTTCGGAAGTGAAACGGGGGACGCGGAGCACGTAATGACAGCGGCGCGTATCGCGGAGAGCGAAGAGTATCGTAGGCTTCTCACAGAAAAGAATTACATGGACGTTGGAACTGCTGTTTTCCACGATAAGCTTATGGAAAACTTCGGAGTGAAGCTTGGAAGTAACGACAAACTTGCCACGGAATACGTAAGAGCTGCACACAGACTTTCCCTTGATGCGGCGTTTACTGCGTACAAACGAATGGAAACAGACGGTGTGTACAAAAGTGCCACCGAGCTTCGTGAGATGCTGTTTGACGGTGACGAGAGCATTTTATCATACATTCCCCGTGATATCTACGAAGGTTTGTCCATGATTCCTCACGTGAAGAAGGGCGAATTTGAGAAGATATTGTTCACGTATTTCAGACTTATGAACGGGCATGGCGACGTGAATGCATTCGATGCGGGTGGCGGAGTTGCCGAAAGACTGTGGCACACGGCGGGGGATGCGGTATCATCCGACGAATTTTTCGAAAAGGCTGCGACTAAGAAATATACCGACTCAAGACTGCGCCGTGCCGCGCTGTATACCGTTCTCGGTATTACGGAGGAATCGGTTAGGGAGACTCCCCGTTTTACGGTACTTCTCGGCGCCACTGAAAAGGGAAGGGAATTCCTGAAGAAAACGAAGAATACGAGAAGTATCAAGGTGATCACGAAACCATCGGAATTTTCACCCACGGACGAGATTGAGAAAAAGCAATATGAGACGTGGAAAAAGGCTGACGATCTGTATTCTTTATGCCTGGCAGACGGTGTGCGCAGAGGGGAATATCTGAGACGCGGTCCGTATATCGTATAATGTAGGATGTTTGAGTTTGAACAGCAGAACAAATTATGAATAATCTGTAAACTCTTAGAACGTATGTTTACACAATTCAATTATTGTGGTATAATACTATTGTAAAAATGCACATAAATGGAATTTCTACGGTTTGTAATTTCACAATATTAAGACAAACTGCACGAATACACAGTTCCTGCAGTGTTCAGATAGACTTTCAGGGAAATTTTCCGTGTTATTTGGAAGAAAGGCGTGGCTGAAATGACTGGTTTAAGTGAAAAAGAACAGGTCATACTCGACTATATAAAAAGTGTTATAGCTGAAAAGGGTTATTCACCGTCGATCAGAGATATCAGGAGCGACCTTGGTATCAAGAGTACGTCTACCGTTCATACATATCTTGAAAAGCTTGAGAAAAAGGGATATATCCAGAAGGACGGAGGTAAGAGCCGATCCTTAAGAGTTGAAACTCCTGAGACGTCTTCTTCAGGTACTCTCATTCCCGTTGTCGGTCGTGTTACCGCGGGGGTACCGATCTTAGCTGTTGAAAATCATGACGGATATGTAGCGTATCCCTTTGATAAAAAGAGTATGCACGGGCGCGTTCTGTTTGCACTTCGCGTAATGGGAACCAGTATGATCGAAGCAGGCATACTTGACGGAGACATAGTTATCGTTGAAAAAACGAGAGTTGCCGAAAACGGCGATATTATAGTTGCGCTTATTGATGACGAGGCAACTGTAAAGACATTCTATAAGGAAGACGGTCACTACCGTCTGCAGCCGCAGAACAGCACCATGGAGCCTATAATCGTTGACTCCCTGTCGGTTCTCGGCAAGGTAATCGGTTCGATTAGGTCTTACGAGTAAGACCGTGGCATTTCTGCACAGAGGATTCTGCGCTTGACCCTGTGGCACCGGACTGCACCTCTTAGCTTTTGAGATGTATATTTTTATAGTAGGTTTACGGTGACACATGTTTTGTGTTGCCGTATTTTGTTTATTTGCAATTCTTGCGAAAATAAAACAGGACGGCACGACAGCAAGCGACACATTATTTGCTCCGTGGAAGTATATAATACTGTATCAGCTAATGCTAAATAAAAAAGCAGGAAATACGACAGTATCGGTTGCCTTCGGGTACCGATTCTTAGAAAAGGACGGTGAAAATATTGACGAGAAGAAGCGAATCTGACGCTTTTCAGGCGTATTTGTTTCATCAGGGTACCAACTTCGCTTCATACGAATATCTCGGTGCCCACGAGGTATTTAATAAGACGTCTGGTGAATATGAATGTACCTTTAAGGTATGGGCGCCAAACGCCATAGACGTGGCTCTTGCCTCTGATATTACGGGTTGGAACACTCCGAAGATGATGGAGAGGGAAACGGATGCGGGTGTGTGGAGCGTGACTCTCACTTCTGAAAAAAGCTTTCAGGGAATGAGGTACAAATATGCTGTAACGGGACGTGACGGTATTACCCATCTCAAGGCCGACCCCTATGCCACCTCCTCGGAGACCCTCAAAAATACTGCGTCCATAGTGTGTGACATAAGCACTTTCAAATGGAACGACAGGAAATGGCTTAACCGACGTCGTGGCAGACCCGAGAGGGATTATAAAAAAGGACATTTCTATCCCGAACCTATGAACATCTATGAGGTGCATCTCGCATCATGGAAGACGGAAAACGGCGAGAGTACCGAAGAGGGCGAAAACTACATATCTTACAGACGGGCGGCAGACGAGCTTGCTCCCTATCTTGTGGAGATGGGGTATACCCACATTGAGCTTTTGCCCATTATGGAGCATCCTTTCGACGGCTCATGGGGATATCAGGTGACGGGGTATTACGCGCCCAGTGCAAGATTCGGCGAGCCTGCGGATTTCGCATACTTTGTAAACAAGATGCACGAGAACGGTATCGGTGTCATCCTCGACTGGGTACCTGCCCATTTTCCCAAGGACAGAGCGGGACTTTTCGAGTTCGACGGACAGCCCCTGTACGAATATCAGGGTGCTGACAGAATGGAGCACAAGGGTTGGGGCACAAGATGCTTCGACGTTGCGCGCAACGAGGTGCAGTCCTTCCTTATCTCCAACGCGCTGTTCTGGATGCGCAAGTACCACGTTGACGGACTTCGAATTGACGCGGTGGCGTCCATGCTGTACCTTGACTACGACCGTGATCCGGGTGAGTGGATACCCAACAGCGAGGGCGGAAACCACAACTTTGAGGCGATGGCGTTCTTCCGTAAGCTGAATTCTGCGGTATTCGGCGAATTCCCCGATATGCTGATGATAGCGGAGGAATCTACCTCATGGCCTATGATCACAAAGCCCGCGTATGAGGGAGGCCTCGGATTCAACTTCAAGTGGAACATGGGTTGGGCGAACGATATGTTCGAGTACGTTGAGCTTGACCCCATATACAGACAATATAACCACAGTAAGCTGACCTTCCCGCTGATGTACGCTTTCGGCGAGAATTATGTGCTTCCCGTGTCTCACGACGAGGTGGTACACGGCAAGAAGTCTCTCGTTCATAAGATGCACGGCGAGTACGACACAAAGTTCGCGGGAATGAGAGCGTTCCTTGTGAACATGATGACTCTTCCCGGTAAAAAGCTTACCT
>JAZUBZ010000080.1:0-10003 GCA_045638805.1 Eubacteriales bacterium | reverse complement strand
CCTCTCACAATGTACGCTATCGATGCTTTCGACAGCGATTGGAGCATGGTATACGGTGACAAGAAGGTTGCAGACCTCCTTGCTGAGTAAGAATCTATCCGTATTTAACCGAACGTCATATGGCGTTCGGTTTTTATGTTTTTATAGGTTGATCGAGGAGGATTGCAATACTACTTTTGTTAATCAGTGTATCGTTGTTTTTTGTCATGGTATTGACACTAAACTAACAGTATGATATACTAATATTAGAGTAATTTGCTGTCAAAAGGAGGTAACACTATGAAGATCGCTATATATTACGCCATCACACTCGTCGTGAATCTTGTTTGTGCCATAGCATTCCATGAACATATAAGTATTACAACTGTATCTTTACTTCCTATATTTCTTATATTTCTTTCTGCTTTACAGGCCGGTTATTTTAAAAACAATCGATCAAAAACAGATTTTAACTCGGCTAATAATGCAGATCTGACCGAAGAAGAATGGGAAATACTGTCTGTCTATATGAGCTATTCTTATTTATTCAGTATCCCACTGTTTATTCCGTTTGTTCTATTCTTTTCAATGATTATTAAGATCTTATCTCTATTTGTATTCTTTGCAGCTTTTACAAGTGCCCCCATATACTTCCGCTTAAAACACGGTAAAAGGTATAAAGCCAGATTCAAACGCGAATCCGATGAGTTAAAGGAACAGCTAAAAAAAGAAGAACTTGGAAATATTAAATAATTTATAATAATCAATATCACTTAAAGGTGTTGTCGCAAGTTGTTTTTAACTTACTTGTAACAGCACCTTTTTTATGAAGGCCAGGAGTTATTCGCCACTCAATAAAATTTCTCCACTCAGACTACTTAAAATCTCTCCTCAACTCTTGATTATTTCGAAAAAATTATGTATACTAACTACAGCAGGTTAATAACCGAGGGGGGACAACGTCTTATGAAAAAACTTCTTATTGTGGTAGATATGCAAAACGATTTTGTTGACGGTGCTTTAGGCTCTGCCGAGGCAGTCTCTATCGTTCCGGGTGTAGTAAATAAAATACTGTCCCACGACGGGGACATCATCGTTACCTATGATACTCATGCTGAAAATTACTCTGAAACACAGGAAGGCAAAAAGCTTCCCGTTCCCCACTGCATAAAGGGGACGTACGGTTGGGAGCTAAACGCAAAGGTTGCTGAGGCGCTGACGGGTAAAAATGTAGAATACATCGAAAAGCCTACCTTCGGTTCAACAGATCTTCCCGAATATATAAAGGCAAACTACAGTGAAATACCCGATATGGAGCTTGTGGGCCTTTGCACAGATATATGCGTGGTTTCAAACGCGCTTTTGCTGAAAGCGAATTTCCTTGATGCGGAAATTTCTGTTGACAGCTCTTGCTGCGCGGGTGTCACTCCCGAAAGCCACGAAGCGGCACTTTTAACCATGAAGATGTGTCAGATAAACGTGCTTTAATTTAGTCAATAATAGATCAATATAAAATAGTTTTAACTCATACGGAGGAACTACAAAATGTTTAATGCAGAAAGAGTAAAAAACGAATGCGTTCAGTGGATACGCGATTTCTTTGAAAAAAACGGTAAGGGCTGTAATGCCGTGCTGGGTATTTCCGGCGGTAAGGACAGCTCAATTGCGGCGGCACTTTGTGTTGAGGCTCTCGGACGCGACCACGTTATCGGTGTTCTTATGCCTAAGGGAGAACAGCACGACATCGACATGGCGCGCCTTCTCGTAAATCACCTCGGTATCAAGAGCTTTGAGATCAACATCAAAGATGCCTTCGAAGGTATCGTTGGAAGTATGCCTGCTGAGCTTGAACTTACACCTCAGACTATTCAAAACCTCCCTCCCCGCCTTAGAATGGCTACAGTTTATGCGGTTTCTCAGAGCTGTAACGGAAGAGTTTGCAATACCTGCAATCTTTCCGAGGACTGGGTTGGCTACTCCACAAGATACGGCGACTCCGTTGGTGACTTCTCTCCCCTTTCCCACCTTACCGTGACAGAGATCAAAGAGATCGGACATCTTCTCGGTCTTCCCGCTGAGCTTGTTGAAAAGACTCCCATTGATGGTCTTTGCGGAAAGAGCGACGAGGAGAATCTTGGTTTTACCTATGCGGAGCTTGACGTTTATATCCGTACAGGCGAGATCGCTGATCCCGTTAAGAAAGAAATGATCGACCGCAGACACGTGGCAAACCTCTTCAAGCTTGAGCTTATGCCCGCATTCAAGCCTACACTTGACTGATATTAAATAAAGCAAATACCGAGACTCAGACCGAGTCTCGGTATTCTTTGTTTATACGTTTCATACGGATCAGGCATTAATACTTATTACTAAGACGGTTTACAACTCCGTTCGATATTCCCTTACCGGTTGAGGCGGAGGTATAAATGTCGATAGCGTCAAAGACCGCGCCCCACTTCGTAGGCGAGCCGATTGTAACCAAAATATAGTCCCCTTTACGGCTGTAGATGTCATCCTCGCTTTCGTTTTCCTCGCATTTTATCGCAAAGGAAGCAAGGCAGTGATGCGCCTCAAGAGTATAACCGGTCTTACCTGCGATTATAAATGCATTCTCCGGTTCATCACCGTACATGCGTGAAAACATGGTGCTTGTCAGCTCAATTCCTTCGGGATGCTCGGGTGTATTGGACGTAGTATATTGATATGTGGTCAGCACCTCTCTCATAATCTCGTTCTCCATAGCATATCTGAGTATCTCAGCCATTTCCCGACACGTAGAGTAATGCTCATCGTGATGAAGTCCCGATGCATTTATAAAATGGGTGTACTGAAGACCCATTTCTTCTGACTTTTTGTTCATTAGCTCCACAAAACTATCTTCACTTCCCGCGATATGCGCGGCAAGTCCGATAGCCGCGTCTGCACCTGAAGGTAGGATCAATCCGTAAAGCATATCCTTTACGGTCACCTCTTCACCGGGTGCAAATCCGGCAACCGAAGCGTTCTCGAGAATCAGCGGTTCAAGAATTTCCGCAGTCATAGTAAACTTACCTTCAAGATCATCACAATTTTCGACAGTTACGATAAGAGTCATCACCTTTGTAAGAGACGCAGGAAAAATACATTCGTCGGCATCCTTGCTTGCAAGCACGGTGTTCCCTTTAACGTCTATCAAAACTCCGTTGGTAAAGGAAAAATCTGCGGAGAGCTCTGTGCTGTTTTCGGTATATTCGGCAAGTACGTCCTTTGTATCTTTTTCATCCTCGGGTATCTTTGACCAAAAGAATTTCAAACCGGATTTTCTTGAGTCCTCATTCCCCTGATGATTAATTACCGTAACTAACGTCACGGTTATAAGTAACACAAGTAATATACTCGCAATTATCAATAGTTTTCGGTATTTCCGCTTTTTTCTTTGTTCTCTATTATGTCCTTGTGAGACAGACGCAGGTCTCTGTCTCATTTGTGGATTCATGTTCATTTATTAATACTGTCCTATGAAAATTTATGTACCAATATTATCATTAAACTATGAACGTGCTATTAACATCGTACTGTAATCAGATAAAAATCGTTTAATTTAACATTTTTACTCATATTGACCGTATCAGCACCAATAACACCTTCATATTTTTTCGTTCTTCTCCTTCAAAATAATCTATAGCTATTGATTATTCAAACTTTTTTTGATATAATTAAAGTATTGTGAATAGTTGTGTCTACATGTAGTTTTTTAGTAGCCGACTTTAGTTTGAAAGGAAAAGGCCAGACATGGAAAAGATAAGAAAGCCGAGAGGCACTATGGATATCCTCGCTCCCGAGTCCGATCTGTGGATCTACGTTGAAGGTAAGATGCGCGATGTTGCATCCCGCTTCGGCTTCTCCGAGATCCGCACACCCACATTCGAAGAGCTTGGACTTTTTAAGAGAGGCGTTGGTGACACTACTGACGTTGTACAGAAGGAGATGTACACCTTCACAGACCGTGACGGCACTGTATTTGCCCTCCGTCCCGAGGGTACAGCGTCAACCGTACGCGCTATCATCGAGAACGGACGCACATCCGATCCCATGCCTCTTAAATACTACTACATAATTAACTGCTTCCGCTACGAAAAGCCACAGGCAGGCCGTAGCCGTGAGTTCTTCCAGTTCGGTACAGAGATGTTCGGTGCAAAGGGTCCCGCCGCTGATTTCACGGTAATCTCCCTTGCAGATACCCTTCTCCGCGAGCTTGGCATCACCGGAACAAAGCTCCACATCAACTCTATCGGTTGTCCCGACTGCCGACCCGCTTACAGAGAGAAGCTTGTTGAATATCTGGATGCAAACAAAGATAAGCTTTGCGATACTTGCAAGGCGCGTCTTGAGGCTAACCCCCTTAGAATCCTTGACTGTAAGAATCCCGACTGTAAGGTTATTGCAGAGGCGGCTCCCAAGTCAATAGATCACCTCTGCGAAGAGTGTGACAGCCATATGAAGAGCCTCACCGAGATGCTTGAGGCTGCAGGAATCGAATACGAGATCGACACCCACATCGTACGCGGTCTTGACTACTACACACGTACTGTATTCGAGTTCATCTGCGAGGGTATCGGTGCGCAGAGCACCGTTTGCGGCGGCGGACGTTACGACGGTCTTATGGAACAGCTTGGAGGCCCCTCACAGCCCGGTATCGGCTTCGGTATGGGTATTACCCGACTCCTTATGGCTATGGAACAGTGCGGAGCATATATTCCCGAGGCAAAGCGTCCCGAGCTTTATATCGCATCCCTCGGTGCTGCTGCGGTGGTTTCCGCAAACTGCATCACTACAGACCTTCGCCGTCACGGAATCATTGCCGACTGTGACGTTATGGGCAGAAGCCTTAAGGCGCAGATGAAATATGCCGATAAGATCGGCGCGAAGTATACCCTTATTCTCGGCGACTCCGAGATCGAATCGGGTAAGGCAGTAATCAAAAATATGAAGACCAGCGAGCAAACTGAGATTCTTATCAAGGACGCGGCTGAATTCATACTCAATAATAAAGAATAATCTTCGAAAGGCGGCAAATATACATGGCTTCATTTACAAAAAGCGACAAGAGAACCCATTACTGCGGCACTCTCACAAAGGCTGATATAGGCGAGAGAGTTACCGTTCTCGGCTGGTGCCAGAAGCAGAGAGACCTTGGAAGTCTCATTTTCATTGACCTGAGAGACAGAACCGGTATGGTTCAGCTCGCATTCGACTCCGATACTGATAAGGCTATCTTTGACGACGCTTTCGGCGTTCGTGCTGAATACGTTCTCTCCGCATCAGGTATCGTTCGTTCCCGTGGTGAGGGTGCTGTTAACCCCAACATGGCAACAGGTGAGGTTGAAATTGCAGTTGATGCATTCAAGATCCTCGCTTCCGCTCAGACCCCTCCCTTCGCTATCGTTGAGAACAGCGACGTTAAGCCCGAGTTGAGACTTACACACCGTTATCTCGATCTTCGTCGCCCCGATCTTCAGGGCAACATTATCGCTCGTTCCAAGATCGTTAAGATCGCACGTGACTACTATGATGACAACGGATTCATCGATATCGAAACTCCCAACCTTATAAAGCCTACTCCCGAAGGTGCGCGTGACTATCTCGTTCCCAGCCGCGTACACCCCGGTAAGTTCTATGCTCTTCCCCAGTCTCCTCAGCTTTACAAGCAGCTTCTTATGTATGCGGGCTTTGACCGCTACTTCCAGATCGCACGCTGTTATCGCGACGAGGACCTGAGAGCTGACCGTCAGCCTGAGTTTACTCAAATCGATCTTGAGATGTCCTTTGCTGACGAGGACGATATCATCGCAATGAACGAGGGCTTCATCAAGCGCCTCTTCGACGAGTTCATGGGTCTTCCCCTTGAGACACCCTTCCCCAGAATGACTTATGCTGAGGCAATGGATCGCTATGGTTCCGACAAGCCCGACACACGCTTTGAAATGGAGCTTTGTGACGTATCCGACGTTGTCCGCGACTGTGGCTTCGGCGTATTCTCAGGTGCGGTTAAGAACGGCGGCAGTGTCCGCGGTATCACCGTTAAGGGTGGCGCGTCCATGTCCCGTAAGGAGATCGACGCTCTCGTTGACTTTGTAAAGACTTACGGTGCAAAGGGTCTCGCTTGGTACAAGAACGCGGCAGGTACTGTTTCTTCCTCCTTTGCGAAGTTCCTCACAGAAGAGGAAACAGCGGCACTCGTTTCTAAGATGGGCGCAGGTGAGGGTGACCTCATCCTTATCGTTGCTGATAAAAACACCGTTGTGTTCGATGCACTCGGTGCGCTACGCGTACACGTTGCAAAGAAGCTTGGCATGATCGACAAGAGCAAGTTCAACTTCCTCTGGGTAACAGAATTCCCCCTTCTCGAGTACAGCGAAGAAGACGACCGTTACTACGCAAAGCACCACCCCTTCACAATGCCCTTCGAGGAAGATATTCCCCTTCTTGACACCGATCCCGGCGCAGTTCGCGCAAGAGCTTACGACATCGTTCTCAACGGTACAGAGCTCGGCGGCGGTTCTATCCGTATACATACCACCGAGATGCAGAACAAGATGTTCGCTTCTCTTGGCATCGGCGAGGCTGAGGCTGAAGAAAAGTTCGGCTTCCTTCTTGAAGCATTCAAGTACGGCGTACCTCCTCACGGCGGTCTCGCATTCGGTCTTGACAGACTTGTCACACTTCTTCTCGGTCTTGAGGACATCCGTGACGTTATCGCATTCCCCAAGGTACAGAATGCATCCGAACTTCTCTCCAAGTGTCCCGGTCTTCCTGACCCCAAGACACTCGAAGAGCTTCGCATCAGCGTAAATATTGACGAAGAATAATTTTAAATATATTTTATTCGAAAGGATCAAACATTATGAAGCACAGAATTGGTTTTATCGGTTACGGTAACATGGGCGGCGGTTACCACTACGAGGTAGCTAAGGACAGAGATGACGTTTGCGATGATCTCAAGCCCGTAGCAGTCTACGACATGAGAGAGTCTCAGAGAGAGCTTGCAGTAGAGCGCGGTCTCACCGCTTACGACAATCTCGAAGATTTCCTCGCTCATGATGACATGGATATCGTTGTTGTTGCTTGCGGTAACAACTTCCATTGTGAGATGACTTGTAAGGCTCTTGAAGCAGGCAAGCACGTTATCTGTGAAAAACCCGTTTCAATGAACCCCGCTGAGTTCGACGTTATGGTTGAAACCGCAAAGCGTTGCGGCAAACATTTCTTCGTACATCAGAACAGACGTCTTGACCGCGACTTCCTTATGGTCAAGAAGGCTTACGAGGAAGGCAGACTCGGTAAGATCGTTGACATCGAGTCAAACTTCCAGGGTGGATACATGGCTGGTTGGAGACTTCTCGAGGACCATGCAGGCGGTATCCTCTACGACTGGGGTGTGCATCTTATCGACCAGATCGTATACCTTTTCAACGAGCCCGTTAAGAGCGTTTATGCTAACCTCAGACTTGACTGGACAAGCGAGGTTGACGACAGAAGCGTGATCGAATTCACTTTCGAGAGCGGTGTTCACGCAAGAGTTACCGTTTGCGGAAGCCACCTGGCTGATTGCAACAGATTCAACGTTTACGGTACAGACGGTGCACTGAAGGTAGAAAACATCTACGACGATAGCTCTATCCTCAGAGAGTTCAACAAGAAGCCCTACACTGCAAAGGTTATGGCTTACGGTGAAAACGGTGCTTACGAGCGCGAGATCACAAAGTATGACATTGACATAAACAAGGTAATGTATCCCGATGATGGTACTAAGTACGAGCAGGACTGGGCAAAGCTTTACAAGAATATGCTTGACACTATCGACGGTAACGACGAAATGATCGTTAAGTATGACCAGGTTAAGACTGTTCTTCAGATTATTGACGCGGCATTTGAGTCATCTAAGACAGGCCGTGTGATCGAACTGTAATATCCTCCGAACATCTGTCATAAAATAATTAAGAGCCAAAAAATCCCGTACTTATGGCGCGGGATTTTTTGGCCTATATAACACAGTTACCAATATTCCAAAATGAACAAAAACTCTGAATTTGCCGCCCGTGTAAGACACGATATATTTTTTCGCGCACAATGTAATGAGATACTGAGGATATCCAAAAAATCCGCATTATCCAAAGAATTGTACTCTTACTTAAGACTGATTCACATACACAACGCTTCAATACTGTGCATAGCAATGACATCCACGGATAAATATATTGATGAAACACTTTTAAACAAAGAACACATTTTCCGTGCATTTAAGTTTATTGAAAGAATGAGAGATTTTACTGCAGAGACAAGGTGTAAAAAGCTTTATATTGCAGTAAACACACAAATATCAGATACTGTATTTCCTCTTGATGTCTACGAGCGCACCATAGAAAAAGTTACGCTTGATATGGAAAGCTTCCGTATATCCGTAGAATCTAAGATATTTTCGAGTGACGAGTCATTTTGTGGCTGTATTAATAATTATGAAAAATAACTTTTTTACTAAAGTACTTTTTACGCTGTACTTAGCGGTTTTGCTTTTTATCCTGTTTGCAAGATACGGAGAAAACTTTTCCCCATCTCTCGCAGATCTGACGAACAGATTCTCCACATCTGTCAACCTCAAGCCCTTCCATACGATAAATTCTTATCTTAAAGCGCTTGAAAACGGAAACGTCAGCCCCTCAGTTGTAAAAAACAATCTTCTCGGGAATTTTCTCCTGTTCATGCCCTACCCTTTCTTTGCTTATGCTTTTTCCAAATATAAAAATGCGTTATGGGTCATAACTCTTACTGCCCTTACCGTCATTGCTGTAGAGATAATACAGATCGTAACAGGACTTGGAAGTCTTGATATAGACGATTTTATTCTGAATGTATCCGGTGCTGCACTTGCTTATATTATTTTGAAGCCTAAACGTAAAAAAGCAATAAAAGAAAAAGATCACAACTAACTACCCATGATAGATTTGTTGTGGTCTTTTTTAATCAGCTTTATTATCATTTAAAACAGCATACCTGTGACGTCTTCCGTCAGGCTCCGTTTTCACTATGACTCTTTGGGTCTCCAGAACTTTAAGTGCCGCCCACAGCGATCTTCCGCTAAGGCCTGTTGCTTTAGCAAACTCCTGTCTCGAGAAAACATCTTCAAGCCCTTCCGGTATGAAAGAAAACAAACTTTCCGGTATTGTAAGATCGGTTATGGAAATAAGCTCCGTCGGCACGGTATCAAGCTTGGTAGCTCCTTTTTTCTTGTCACGGCTCCATCCGTCAAGGTATCTGTAATCATCCACCGCAATCTCTACTGCAGTTATACAAAGATTAGGGTCTCGCAGGTAATCGACAATATATATGAGCTCACAAAGGAGAGAATACATATTTTCGCTTTTACGCCTTTTGGGAGTATTCCTAACCTCACCCGTTTCCGGATCCATCCACACAATACTTTTGTATCTCTTTATAGGAAAAACAAGCCGCACACATGCGTCAGTGAGATAAGCGTCAAGCTTTCCTCGAAGTCCCGATAATGTGGCGGTCTGTATTTCGGTTATCTGTCTGCCTCTCATCACGTCGGCAACGTACCCTTTATATGCTACCTCATGAAAGTCGCGGTCAGGCTCAAATAAGTTCTTAAAAATAAAGTGCAGACTTTTTTCGGAGTATGTACCGATTCCGAGAGAATCCCTGCCGTTTAAGGCAAGAAAGTTAAGAAGCTCATCAAATCGGTACTTTAAGACTGACAGATCAATATCTGCTCTTGAGCCATTCAAGGAGTTCATCAATATCGTCCTCGCTGAGATTTCTGTCCTTGAAGAAGGAATTCATTGCGGCAACGAACGATCCGCCGTGGTACTGTGCGATAAAGTTTTCAGTTACGGTGTGAACGTATTCGTCACGGTCTGCAATAGCGATATAAAATCTTTCCTTACCATTCTTGTAGGACGCGATAAATCCTCGATCCTCAAGACGGACCAAAAATGAAATAAGAGTGGGTGCCTTCCAGCCCTTATCA
>JAZUBZ010000079.1:0-9790 GCA_045638805.1 Eubacteriales bacterium | reverse complement strand
TCATACCATGGTATTACGTATACCGAAAAGTTCGGCAAGCTTGCGTACATCACAAAGATCAACGTTCAGCTTATGCGTGACCTCGGTTCAATGCAGTCTCCTCAGAATGCATTCCTTCTCAATCTCGGTCTTGAAACACTTGAGCTCCGTATGAAGCGTCACTGCGAGAACGCCATGGCAGTTGCCAAGTACCTTCAGGGACATGACATGGTAGAATGGGTCAACTATCCCGATCTTGAAGGTAATAAGTACTATGAGGTAACAAAGAAGTATATGCCGGGCGGCTCCTGCGGTGTAATTTCCTTCGGGCTCAAGGGCGGACGTGATGCGGCTACAAAGTTCATGGACTCACTCAGACTTGCAGCTATCGTTACTCATGTTGCAGACGCACGTACCTGTGTGCTTCACCCCGCATCCACAACACACCGTCAGCTTTCTGACCGTCAGCTTGAGGAATGCGGAGTTGATCCCAGCCTCATCCGCTTCTCCGTAGGTATCGAAGACGTACGTGATATCATTGACGATATCGAAAACGCACTTCGTCAGCTTTAATTGATATACAAACTAAAAGACATCAGCCGAAAAACACGTTTTCGGCTGATGTCTTTGTCTTAATAATCGGTTCTTTCTCTCGGTCTAAATATGAGAGAAACGCACCAGATCCCCGCCAAGGCAACTACTGTGTAGATAATTCTTGCAAGAATTGCGGTTTGACCTCCGCAGAGCCATGCAACGGTATCGAATTTAAAAAGACCGATACCTCCCCAGTTCAGCGCACCGACAATGACGAGAATAAGAGATAATCTGTCAAGCATCAAAATGAGCCCCTTCCTTTGCAGAACGTACCGTTCCGCCAAGAATATATTTCTGAATTCGCGTTTAACGTGCGAACAATAGTATTATTCACAGAAGTGCGGTAAATTAATCATCCATTTTTTTATAAAAATTACGTGGTATACGGACATCCCGCTACCACATAGGATTTACAGTAAAGTTCCTACTGTATTTTTGTTTTGTGGGGGGACCATATGCTTGAGCTTTTATTATCTGTCCTTGCAGGTATGTCTTTCGTTTTTCTGAGTGCGAATCCCGGAAGTCAGTACCCGCCGCCGCTTTCAAAGGACGAGGAAACGAAGCTGTTTGAACGGTTAGCTGAAACGGGAGACGAAAACGCAAGGAATAAACTGATATCACACAATCTTCGTCTTGTCGCCCATATCGTTAAGAAGTATTATCAGGCAAATCCTGCAAAGGATGACCTAATCTCCATCGGTACCATCGGTCTTATAAAAGCGATAGACTCATTTAAATGCACCAAAGGAGCACGTTTCGGTACCTACGGTGCAAAGTGTATTCAGAACGAAATTTTGATGTTTTTCCGTTCTCAGAAGAAGCTTGCAAGCGAGGTGTCTATGAACGAGACTATAGAAACAGACCGCGACGGAAACCCACTCACGTACATGGACATCATCAAAGTAGACGATACTATAGCGGATGACATTGATCTGAGGATAAAGCTTGAAAAGGTGACGAGAGATATAGAAAGAGTTCTTAACAAAAGGGAAAGGGAGATCATAGTTCTCAGGTACGGTCTTGAAAATGAGATACCGCTTACTCAAAGAGAGGTCGCGGAAAAGCTGGGGATATCACGCAGTTATGTAAGCAGGATCGAAAAAACGTCTCTTGAAAAGCTGAGAAGCTGTTTCAGTTAACTCTCGCGACCCGGGGATGTCTTATTAGGGTACAGCAGAACGATACCCTACGCTGCTTAATAAGACATCCCCAATCTATATCATCGAGCCATTTCCGGAATAACTCTGGGTATAGTATTTCACAAATTGAAAAAATAATTCCCGTTATCGTTTTTTATTAGTTTATCTTTCGAAAATATATCACTCTTGATATATGAAACCTGTTGTGATATAATATAGTCATATAACAAAGGAGAGCTCACATACTGACGACGTCAGTTATGTGACGTGTTGAAAAATGAAAATTCCCGCATATGCTAAAATCAATCTTTTCCTTGACGTAATGGAAAAGAGGAAAGACGGATTTCACAATATAAGAAGTATAATGCATAGAATTACTCTGTGCGATTATCTGTCATGCGAAAAGTCAGAGGGAGAGGGAAACTTCATAAACGTTACCTGTCCCAAAGCAGAGATCCCGCAGGGCGAGGGGAATCTTGTGTGGCGCGCCGCAAAGCTTTTTTTCGATACATTCGGAATTACCGACTATAAGGTAGATTTTGTCATTGAAAAGCATATCCCCATGGCGGCTGGTCTTGCAGGCGGAAGTGCTGATGCCGCCGCGGCACTTATGCTTCTCAATGAGCTGTTTGACGTTCACGCAAACTGTGAAAAGCTTTGTGAGATTGGTGCAGTTCTTGGTTCAGACGTGCCTTTCTGTATCGACGGTGTAACGAGCATCACAACAGGACGTGGTGAGGTCATGGAAAAGATCGATTGTAGTCCCGAATTTATATTCGTTGTCAGCAAAGGAGGAGAGGGAATTTCCACTCCCCGCGCTTACCGACAGATCGATGAAATGTACGGCGATACATTAAAGGACGATTTTGGTGATCTTGACGGCGCTCTTGAAGCCGTAAAAGAAGGGGATGCAGCAAAGCTTGCAGAGTTTGCTTATAACACCTTCGAGTCAGTTGTGCTTCCCGTTCACTCGGAAGCGTCAGCGGCAAAAAAGACAATGCTTGAAAACGGTGCTGTTTTCGCAATGCTCAGCGGAAGCGGTCCTTCCGTGTTTGGAGTTTTTGAAACGGTTGAAGAAGCTGAGCGAGTTTCCGCACAGCTTGCTGATATGGGGTACGATTCCCACGTCTGTCGCAGCCTATAAGGACGAAAATATCAGATATACCGCCAGTGCGATCATAGATACGTTTATTTCGTCTGTCAAGCTTACGTAAACTGCACAAAACCAAAACAAAAATACGAACACGTCGGAAACTGATTTAGTGATATTAAAGCTCATGTCGGGGGATGCTATAGTTGAAAGTATACTTTCTGTGATGCATCCCCCGTCTAATCTTTTGATAGGCATGAGATTTACAAGTCCAAACGTAAGCGAAAAGAGCGCGAAAGAAAAAACAGCCTTATTGTAAGGCGATGCTAAAATCAAAACAACCGTGCCCGCGATTATGCTGACAATGGGACCTGATAAATATACCCAAACCTCTTTTGAAGTTCGTTCTGTCGAAAGATCGAACTTCAAACGTATCCCGAATGGTGTAAAATCTGTGCCGAATAAGGGGATATTCAGTGTTTTAGCGGCAAGAAGATGTCCTGCCTCATGTAGTGTTACCGCGCAGAGCACAGACAAAGGATAGTATGCTCTGTCTGTGAAGACTGAAGCGCAGATGAATAGTAAAAAAGTGTAAACGGAGTGGGCTGTTGTTTGTCTCATCTGTGACCTCAAAGTGTGAAATTCTGCCATAATTATATGAATCATGTATTCGTTTTAGGATAAATACATAAACACCTTAAAAATACACAAAAGTAGGTGTTCTGCACGTGATATCCTTGATAAAAGTCCCAATTTACAAATAACGTTTTTTTTGGTATACTATCTCTATTGATAAAATACGGGTAAGTATGCCATTTTTTATTGACGGAATGGAGAAGATTATGTATAAGATAGTATTTAAACAGAGACTGAATCCTACTGTTTCCATGATGAAGATCGAGGCGCCCAGAGTTGCCGCTAAGGCACAGGCAGGTCAGTTCATCATTCTCAGAGTTGACAGCGAGGGAGAGAGAATTCCTCTTACTGTTGCCGACTACGACAGAGAAGCGGGAACGGTAACAATCATATATCAGATCGTTGGTTCTACCACAAAGAAGCTTGACGCTAAGGAAGAGGGAGACTATATCTCCGACTTTGCAGGTCCTCTCGGACGCGCAACTGAGACAGAAGGCCTCAAAAAGGTTGCTGTTGTCGGTGGCGGCGTAGGCTGTGCGATCGCTCTTCCCGTTGCAAAGAAGCTTCATGAGGAAGGCTGTGAGGTACATAGCATCGTCGGCTTCAGAAACCGCGACCTTGTCATCCTTGAGGATGAGTTCAAGGAGTATAGCGACCGCCTCGTTATGATGACAGATGACGGTAGCTACGGTGAAAAGGGACTTGTAACTAACGCCCTTAAGGCACTCATCGATTCCGGTGAGAAGTATGACAGAGTTATCACCATCGGCCCCCTTATCATGATGAAGTTCGTTTGCGGTGTCACACGTGAATACGGTATTCCCACAGTTGTCAGCATGAACCCCATTATGATCGACGGTACAGGTATGTGCGGCGGATGCAGACTTACCGTTGACGGTAAGGTAAAGTTTGCCTGTGTTGACGGTCCCGAATTCGACGGACACAAGGTTGACTTTGATGAAGCAATGAAGCGCTCCTCCATGTACCGTGATTTTGAAAGACACGCACATGAGGAAACATGTAATCTTCTTAACAAGGAGGCAGAGTAATATGCCTAATATGAGACTTACCAAGAATGAAATGCCTTCTCAGGCACCCGATGTCAGAAACCGTAATTTCGACGAGGTAGCTCTCGGTTATACCGAAGAGATGGCAATAGACGAGGCTAAAAGATGCCTTAACTGCAAGAACAAGCCTTGTATCGCAGGTTGTCCTGTAAAGATACATATTCCCGAGTTTATCGCAAAGACCGCAGAGGGTGATTTTGAAGGTGCTTATCAGATCATCGCAAAGTCCAGCTCTCTTCCCGCAGTTTGCGGAAGAGTATGTCCTCAGGAATCTCAGTGCGAGAGCAAGTGTATCCGCGGCATAAAGGGTGAGCCCGTTGCTATCGGAAGACTTGAAAGATTCGTTGCTGACTATCATAATAAGAATGCTACTGCAGCTCCCATTCGTCCCGTATCCAACGGTCATAAGGTAGCTGTTGCAGGCTCAGGCCCCGCAGGTCTTACTTGTGCTGGTGACCTTGCAAAGCAGGGCTATGACGTAACCGTTTTCGAGGCACTCCACACTCCCGGAGGAGTTCTCGTATACGGTATTCCCGAGTTCAGACTTCCCAAGTCTATCGTAGCTAAAGAGATCGATACACTCAAGGCTCTCGGAGTAACCTTCGAGACCAACACCGTTATCGGCAAGTCCGTTTCCATTGATGAGCTTATTGAGGACGGCTTCGAGGCAGTGTTCATCGGTACAGGCGCTGGTCTTCCCAGATTCATGGGTATCCCCGGTGAGAACTACAACGGTGTTTATTCCGCAAACGAATTCCTCACACGTATCAACCTTATGAAGGCGTACAGAGAGGGAAGTGATACTCCCGTAATGAAGGCTAACCGCGTTGCTGTTGTTGGTGGCGGGAACGTTGCTATGGACGCCGCAAGATGCGCTAAGCGTCTTGGTGCTGAGGAAGTATACATAGTATACCGTCGCAGTGAGGAAGAGCTTCCTGCACGTGCAGAAGAGGTTGAACACGCTAAGGAAGAGGGCATCATCTTCAAGCTTCTTACAAATCCCACTGAGATCATCGGTAACGAGAATAACTTTGTTTCCTCTATGAAGTGCGTAGAGATGGAGCTTGGCGAGCCCGATGCATCAGGCAGACGCCGTCCGGTTGTAAAGGAAGGCTCTGAGCACACTATCGACATTGATGCTGTTATCATGTCAATCGGTACGTCTCCCAATCCCCTTATCAAGGACACAACTGAAGGACTTGACACTGAGCGCTGGGGTGGCATCAAGACAGACGAGCACGGACTTACTTCTCGTATTGCTGTATACGCAGGCGGTGACGCTGTAACGGGCGCAGCAACCGTTATCCTCGCAATGGGCGCAGGTAAGACTGCTGCAGAAGCGATCAACGAGTACATAATGAACAAGTAATTTAGAATAAGCGCAGAAAGAAAGCTCTGCGCTTATTTTTAATGTCAATAAACCATCGGTACTGTTGTTTTATGAGTCACTTACAAAAATACCCCGATGCACCGCATCGGGGTATTTCGTTAATAAAACTTTGTCACAAGCTCGCCGTTTTCACGGGTGTAGTACACCTCGCTGATACCGTCGTCCTCAAACACCTTGAACATATCCTCAAAGTTTGGTGCGGTTTTGCTACGCAGTACGTCACACTTTGGCATCCAGAATACGTCCCCCTCGTCGGAAGATTTTATACTTCCCGAATATGAGCTTGTTTTGTATAGAAGAACTACGTATCTTCCGCCGTCTGCGGAGCAAAACTGCTTTATTCCGCAAAGTAGTGGGGACATGATGTCAAGTCCCGTTTCTTCCTTTACTTCTCGGATCACGGAAAGAGTGAACGGCTCGCCTTCTTCAACGTGGCCGCCGGGGAAGCATATTCCTCCCCAGGTGGAGCTTTTTTTGTCCTGAACGAGGACGTTTCCAATCGAGTCCTCGATCATGCACATATTGGTAAGAGTAACCTTTTCGTCCCTTGCCATATTACTTTGCGAGAGCCTCGGTGATAGCGCGGGAAAGCTGGTCCGCGCATGATGTGGAGCGGGGACCGCAGGTGTTTCCGCGGAGAGTATCAGCAACCTCAGCAGCGCTTCTGCCTTCAACGAGCTTTGCGATAGCCTTAAGGTTACCGTTACATCCTCCTGTGAAAACTACGTTTTTGATGATGCCGTCTTCGATCTCGAAGTCGATCTTTGAAGAGCAGGTTCCTTTTGTCTTGTAAGTGTGTGTCATTTTTTTACTTCCTTTGTTATTTATTGATTTGTGTCGGTGGAGACTTCCTCATCGGAAACTTCCGTGACGGGGTATGTAATATTGATATTTGCCGTCTTACTCTTGATGTCCAGCGTTTTATTGTTTTCCTCAGGGGCAAGTCTCCACGGACTTCCGCTTGATATGGAGTTGACCATAAGGCTGCCTGTATCACTTGAAGCAACTATCTGTGATTTTTCAGCTGATTCGGAAAGGTTATAGCTTATGCTTCCGTCCGATACTGTTATCTGTGCTGAGGAAAAAGCACAGCTTTCAACCGTCACGTCTGATTTTTCGACAGTATACTTTAAATTTGGTGCTTTGATCCCATTCAGCACGGTGTCAACAGCAGTTCCGTCTATCTCAATAACAGAAGTCGTGGTTATATCGGAAAGCTCGACCTTGCCTTTACCCAGGGACACGGTAATATCTGAGTTTGCGCTGAGTTTGGAAATGTCCACAGACCCTTTTTCAGAAGTGACGTCAAGAATTTTGATGTCTGAGTCGTTAGCAATATTGATAACAACACGCTTGTCATCACTTTCGTATGAATAGTTATCGAAGTCAAGCGTGTATCTGAGCCCTTTGAAGTTAAAGCCGTTTGATAAGATATCGGACACCGATTCTATCTTCGGAGTTTCTTCAAAGGAGATAACGTTTGTTGTCACGGACAGCGCATAATTGTTGGGATTGAAGTTGTAAAACTCAATTTCCGACATGTCTCCATTACCTGAGATGATAACGTCAACGTCTTCAAGATCAAGGTCGATCCTAGTAATCTCCTCGTCAATGGGCAGTCGGTGATAGGTACCGTTCTTATCCTTCTGTATAAACAGAGCCTGACCGTCTTCCTCAGCCATGGAAACGCCCATACTGCAAAGTACGATACCTCCGATTATAAGGAGACAAGAAAACACAATGCCTACGATAGTACCTAGTTTCATGTTATCCCTCCTCTCCGTTAGCTTTGGCAACACTCTGTCGCATATCAGCTTTGAATTTTTTAAACTTCACAATGATTATGTAAAGCTTATTAATACCGGTTTTAAGCACCGTCGGCAGAAGCTTTGTTATTAGCCAGTACATCAGTACGATGAGTAGGGAAGATATGCCTCCGAGAGCAAGACCCAGTCCCATTTCGTAATAAGCAGCTGCAGGGAAAATACTGTACTGGGATACTCCGTAGATAAGGCCGATGAAAAACGATGCGATTCCTGCCACTGTTACACCAAGCACCAAAAGAAGGAGTGATACAGTTAGACCGACTACGGTGAGCGTGAGCAGGATCATACCCAACGCCATAAGTATGGGGAGGACTAATGTAATAGTCTCTCTTAAGAACTTTGGCATCTGCTTGAGTGCTTGCCAGAACTTTTCGTTTTCACGGATAGTATCGGTTGCGGGGTAATCTGCTGTTAGCGTCGGTTCCTTTGTAATAGTGTCAATTGTCTCACGATTGCTGTCATCTGCAAGAGAGACATCATCAGGCGCTGTATATGTCTCAGTAAACATCTTGTCGCCTTCCATGGTCAATGAGTGACGCTTCAATAGTGACCTAAACGCTTTAGCAATGATCACGATATCGTAATTATCTCTCTCTGCACTCTCTTCGTTTGATTCACCCATGAAATCTACACTGTCGGCTATCTTTGATGCAATCTCATTCGGAACGCCCAGGTGACGCAGAGCGGAAAGCAGCTTGTCAGCTATTTTTTGACTCATTGCAGTAAACCTCCTCTTTATCAACATACTTTGGTTATGTTCTTAAAATATATGGACAAGCGAAGAAAATTATGGTATACTAAAGGATAAGGTGATGTATATTCCCATATCAATTTTAATTATACCAAAAATCGGAGAAATAATCAAGCATGAGAATGAGGAAAAAGAAGAATGGAGCAAAAAGAATTGAAAATCTTTCTGCTTTATTCATTAATAACGATGCAGAAGAAATAAATATCGGCGAAATATTCGCATCCTCACCCGAAAAGCCTCTCAGAATCGAGATAGGTTGCGGTAAGGGTGATTTCGTATGTGGTATTTCCGTAAACGAGCCTGACTATAATTACATAGCTCTTGAGCGCGTTGGTGACGTTATTATGTGCGCCGTTGAAAAGTACGCGATGTCAAAGGAACTTGGAAAGCTTGATGACCACGGCGGATGGATGGCTCCCGACGGCAACGTATATAACGGTGAGGCATACGATATTCCTATGGAGATGCGCGGTAACGTACGATTTGTTTGTGGTGAGGCAAAGCAGTTCCTTGCCAAGCTTCCCGACGGATGCGTTGACTCCATTTACACAAACTTTAGTGACCCGTGGCCCAAGAAGGGATATACCTCCCGCAGACTTACACACATCGATTTCCTAAAGGAGTATGCCCGTGTTCTTAAGGACGGTGGTATGCTGAAGCTTAAGACAGACAACGAAGGATTTTTCGACTACTCTCTCGAAAGCATTGAGGAAAGCCCTTTCAACATTATAGCGTTTACAAGAGACCTTGACGCTGATCCCGAATTTGCTAACGGTAACGTTGAGACCGAGTATGAGCGTAACTTCAAAAATCAGGGAGTCAAAATAAAGGCTCTCCGTGCAAGAATAGACAAATAATAATACAAAGACCGTGTGCTTAAAAAGTACACGGTTTTTTTTGTGTCAAATTACCTTAACTTATCATAAACTGATGTAGAGTGAGAAAGTGAGGTGGTGTCTATGAATACAGGCGATATACCTATGGGGACGTTATTTGCAAGGGTCACCGCAGGAAGGGGGACTTTTCCCCTTGAAGGTGTAACTGTCTATATCAGAGACTATACGGATGACGGTGATGGGGATATACTGTATACTCTTAAAACAGGCACAGATGGATTGACCCGGTCGGTTAAACTGCCCGCGCCGGATAAATCATCATCGTTGTCACCGGGAGGAACGGTTATACCGTATTCTGAATACGTGATTACAGCTGTAAAAAGCGGATTCAATACGGTAGAAAACGTAGGCGTCCCTGTATTTGACGGTATCGTATCTATTCAAAACATTGATATGGTACCGCTGACTGAGAACGAGGTGCT
>JAZUBZ010000078.1:0-6393 GCA_045638805.1 Eubacteriales bacterium | reverse complement strand
TCAACTTCCACTCCCTTCTGATATTGTTCTGACTGCTTACGCCACATATCGGCGTATTTTCCATTAAGCTTAATCAACTCTGCGTGAGTTCCGGCCTCCGCAACTTCACCATTTTCCAACAGGTATACTTTATCGGCAAGCGCGGCGGATGATAGTCTGTGTGAAATATAGATAACTGATTTATCAGCACAAGCCTTCATCATTGCCTCATACATTTTGTATTCAGCAATCGGGTCAAGGGCTGAGGACGGCTCGTCCATGATCACAATGTCACATGGCTTTGCAAATACACGTGCAATGGCTATCTTTTGACTTTCGCCTCCTGAAAGTACTGCACCATCGGAGTCAAACTCCCTTGTCAGTACCGTGTCTGCGCCAAATGTCAGCGACATAACCTTATCATATATGCCGCTGCTTTTCATACCTTCTTCAGCAAGTCGGCGTTCTTCTTCTGTGATATCACCTTTAAGTAGAATATTTTCCGTGACACTCATGGAGAATACCTTATAATGCTGGAACACAGCGCCAAACAGATGTCTATAGTCAGATACCTTGTAGTCCTTAATATTCCTTCCGTCAAGACTAATTTCACCTGAGGTTGGGTCATATAGTCTAAGGAGTAGTTTGACAAGCGTTGTTTTTCCCGCACCGTTATGTCCAACGAGTGCGATCTTCTCACCGGGGCGAATAGTAAATGTAATATTTTTTAGTACCTCGGGCATATCTGCACCATATGAAAAGCTAACGTTTTCAAGTGACAGAGAATGAGAACCTACACTAACCTCCAAAGAATCCTCACTGTCTTTAATTTTAGGCTCATATTCGAGGAATGTTCGAATGTTATTTATTCTGAGAGCATTGTCGTGGAGGCTCATATACTCCCATACGATACCCTGCATAGCAGATGCTGTGCTGACAATATTATTTACTACAATAATACAGTCGCCGAGAAGCATCGTTTTCGATACGACCGTCTTGTATGTAGAGTAGATTATACTTCCTATGAAAAGAATAACGTATTGTATTACGATATTGAAATAATCAACAACAGCGATCTTGAACCCATGCTTTTTGATTATCCCTTTCAGTTCAGCTACAGTCTTAAAGAATTTTCCAAACAGTACATTTGCAATACCTGTGAGTCTCATTTCCTTTGCGTAGTCTGAAAGGTAGAACATTCTTTTTATGTAGTCTCGCTCGCGTGTCTTTAACGTCATTTCCACATCATACCGATATCTCAGACGGTTAAGTGTCTTGCCCATTACAAGGCTGTAGATCACAGGTGCAAGGCAGAACACAATGAATATGGGGTCAATAAGGAATATCATGAGGGACGTAGATAGTAACGTAAGTATGTTACTTAGCCATCCGAAAATGGATGAAAGGACACTATTTGCCACGGAGTCGGTTTCGTTTACTGCCTTCATATAGTCATCATAGAAGTCGGGATCTTCATAACAAGCCATATCTACTTCTGACGCTTTCCTAAACACCATTTTTTTGATATACTTATATATTCGCCCCTCTGCCATAGGTAGATATATATTGCTATAGTACCCTGAAAACAGGTAGTTTAACATAAGCAAGATACCGATGCCAACGATGTATCCAAAAATGGCTTTGAAAGGGGTTCCGTCTGCTATGGAGTTTACCACGAGTCTAAGTAGATATACGTTGAACAGAAAATTGGTTGCCGTACTGAGAATCATCTGCACAAGTCCCATGGTTATCCGCCCGGGACTGGCTTTGTGTATCATCTTAAGAACATATAAGTTATTCTTAATTACCGATTCTTTCTTTTTCATACTTATGATAATTCCTTTCTTTGATTTGTTACGTCTATAAAAATTGTACACTGTTTCACGTCATATTACAATATACCATCTTTACAGTGTTATACAACCAAACGGATACTGCCACTCACTGCTCGGTGTAATACTGAGACTGTGCGTGCCACAGTTCATGGTACTTGCCCGATTCATTCCGAATCAGTTCACTATGTGTACCGATTTGAACTATTTCACCGTTATCAAATACAGCAATCCTGTCGCAGAAGCGACAGCTTGAAAGTCTGTGGCTGATGTAGATTGCGGTCTTGTCACCGACGATCTCGTTAAACTTCGAGTATATTTCGTATTCTGCAACAGGGTCAAGCGCTGCTGTAGGCTCGTCAAGGATGATGAACGGTGAATCCTTGTAAAGAGCGCGAGCTAGGGCTATCTTCTGTGCTTCACCGCCTGATATCATTACTCCGTCCTCATCAAAGTCTTTATAGAGGCCCGTTTCAATACCATGTGACAGTGTTTCAAGTCTTTCGCCGAGTCCCGCACCTTTAAGGCAAGAAATCACACGCTCACTGTCGTAGTGTACACTTGCGGCGACATTTTGTGCCAAGCTGAATGAGAAAAGCTTGAAGTCCTGAAACACAACGGAGAAGATGTCCATGTATTCTCTGTAGTCATATTTACGGATGTCGATTCCGTTGAGTAGTATCACACCCTCCGTAGGATCATACAGACGACACAATAGCTTTATAAACGTAGTCTTACCAGAACCGTTCATACCAACCACGGCAAAGCGTTCACCTACACTAAACTTGATATTTACGTTTTTCAGTGTATATGTGTCAGTTCCCGGATATTTGAATGATACATCACGGAACTCTATCTGATAATTACGGTCACGTCTCTTTTCTACTGTAATGGAACCTGCATACATATTGTTCGGAATGTCGAGAAATTCAAATGTCTTATCAAGAAAAACTGCGTTATTTTTAAGGTCCCCCAGTGCACCGAGGAGAGAACCTACAGCCCCTGAAAGGGCTGATATAGCTCCGATATACTGTGTTACCTGACCGACACCAAATGCGCCTGCGAGGGCTTTGAGACAAACGAACAGATATACGATCAACGTAAACACGCCTGATATTGCGGAAGACGCGGCATTCAAAAGACCCATGGGTCCTCTGGCATACTTGGCTAATATTGATTTAGTACTGAAAATATTTATGTTTTTCAGCTTTGAGTCGATTATTTTTTCCTGCTCGTACATTCGTATGTCTATTGCACGTTTTGCATCCTGACCTAGGAAACCCATACTGAAATATTGATTCCCAAATTTTACCTCTTCGCTGTATTTCGTAATATAACTACCTGCTTTTGTGGACAGTATCGGCGGTATTGCAGTGACTGCTAGCATTACTACTATAAGAATAAAGATGATTAGCGGATTATTTAATACCTGAGACAGTGGAGCGGAGCTTGTCGTACGACTAATAAAAAGTCCTACGGTAAGCGAAAGAGCACCGCATATACTGACGATAGCGCCGAGAATACCGAAAAAGTTTCTTTCCACTGAAAAAAATGGTGAACCTCTCATTGCTTCAATTTGGCGAATGCTGGATAGTAGCTCCTGCGTTTTTGACGAGTCTATGTCGGGGAAGTCCATGTCAAGCTGTTTGTCAACGTACATCTTCCATATTTTAATCCATTTTGACGAGTTATGGTAGTTTTTCCAACGCTCGATCACACATCTGATAAGGGATAGTACAACCTCTGCACCCACGATTATCGCTGCAAGAGTCAAAAGGCGTCGAAGATTCCGTCCTCCTGCCAACTCACTTATCAAAAGAGCCGACAGATATATATTAACGTACGGAGTCAATGAGTTATATACTGTTGATACCATAGATGTTATAAACATCATCGGATACTTACCCCAAAATATCTTTATCGCTCGGTAATTCATTCTGAGCGCTTTGCGGAGTGGGATATTTTCTTCTCCGCTTTGTTTTTTACCCATCGTTTTTTTCATAGCTGACGTCTCCTTCCTTGTAATATTTGCTTTGTATATCAAAAAGTTCTCTGTATTTTCCACCCTTTTTCATCAAGTCCTTATGTGTACCCTCTTCCGCAATCACTCCGTCTTCAATATATAAGATTCTATCACAGAAGCGTGTTGATGCAAGTCGGTGGCTGATATAAACACTTGTATGTCCGGCAGTCATTTCATTGTATTTACTGTAAAGGTCGCTTTCTGCTATTGGGTCAAGTGCCGCCGTCGGCTCGTCAAGTACCAGCACGGGCGCATCCTTGTACAGCGCGCGGGCAAGCATCATTCGCTGTGTTTCACCTCCGGAAAGCATCACACCGTCTTCATAGAGGTCTCTACCGATCTGCGTATTATAACCCTTTTCAAGCGAAGCAACTTTGGCGGTAAGTCCCGCTTTTTCTATTACATCTGCAAGTCGATCAAAATCAATACCTTCTTCTTTAAGTGTGATGTTTTCAGCAATTGTCATACTTAGTATAGAATAATCCTGAAAAACAGCGGAAAAATGTTTATAACAATCACGCCTATTGAATTTTCGTATATCCTCACCGTTAAGGAACACTGTTCCCTCTGTAGGATCAAGAAACCCGCACATCAGCTTTACGAGTGTCGTTTTACCGGCACCGTTAAGTCCCACGATAGCCAACTTCTCACCAGCATTTATCTTAAGATTGAGATTTTTTATGATGTCTTTGTCTGTCCCTGGGTATCTAAAGCTTACATTCTCAAACACAAACTCATATTTGCCTCCTTTATTGACAGACAAGCTTTCCCCATCTTCAAACTTAAACGGCTCGTCCATTTCGAGCATTTCACGAAGTCTCGACAGGTTCAGCGAGTGACCGTGAAGACTTGCAAAATCACCGAATAACATTGACAGCCATGAAGTAAATTCACCGACAACTGAAAAATACAGCAAAAACTCCGATGCCGCCCATCCTTCCTGCAGGGCGAGTGTTATTAGATATCCATATGCTACTCCGTTTCTCACAAGGTTCAGTACAATACGTAAAAGATCACCACGTATGCTGAATTTTTCGCCGCGGGCGAGAAATTTATGATAAAGTGCCATTGTATTATCGTAGATATCACCGAGCCAGTCTCTCATCCCGAAAAGTCTTATATCCTTCGCATACCGAGTATCCTTTGCCTTATCCATTAAGTAGTTTAGATAAGACGCGTAACGCTCATCCTCCTTGCGGTTTTTATACCACCAATCGTTAATATGCTTTGACATAAAGTATTCAAGGATACACGTAGCCGCAGTTAGTACTATAAGTACGGGGTCCACAAGTGTCAGCATTAACAGATATATCACAAAACCGATAATATGCCCGACAGTGCCCCTCAGAGTTTCCCATATAGCCTCGGTTGCAGATGCGTTACCTCCCGTAGTGCCGTACGAATAAGATATTTTTTGCAATTTGTCCGTATCTTCGATGTTAGGGTATGACGTTGTCATCGCCTTTGTACTGATACGGCGCATGATGTTAGTTCTTATCTCGATCCTACCAAACACAGTGCTGGTTTCAATGTACGATCTGACAGCACTGAGTAACATAGCTCCTCCGAGAAAACACAGTATCGTTAATACAACTTCTGTAAGAGGAGCAGATATTTCTACGGTTCGCAGAATAGACGGTGTCAAAAATAAATTGACAAAATTTTCGCATAGCTTGATACCGATAAGTAGTAAGCAGATCCACAACACACTTTTTTTAGTCTTCCATGCGTTGCGTATCATCCATACCGTATTTTGCCACATATTGTACTTAGGTCTATCCTCTATATCCTTTACTTTTCGTATATGTGCTTTGAACAAGATATTCACCGTGCCTTTCTTTGGTGTTTTACTTTTTAATTATACAATAAAAATCCCCGAAATTTGTATTTCGGGGATGAATCGTTATATTTCGGTGACGAAATGCAATTTACATCTCGTTTTGGGGCAAAAGGATCTCTGTAGAAAAAACACCATCCTCGCTTCCGCGACGGACGTAGCCTCCGAGCTTTTCTACCGTGCGGTCAATTCGCATAAGTCCAAAGCCATGACCGTCCCCTTTGCTTGACGCAAAGGTAGTGTGCTTCTTAACAGCGGTGAGATTCGTAAAGGACAGATAAAGCTGTGTGCCCTTCATATCCATGTAAACACGGATCATTCTTTCGCTCTCTGGGAGCTTAAGACTTGCTTCAATGGCGTTGTCGAAAAGATTTCCGATGATTACGCACAGGTCGATCTCTGAAAGGTTAAGCTTAACAGGGATATTCGCATCTGCGATGACGGGGATCGATTTACTTCTTGCAAGAGATATCTTACTGTTAAGTATGGCATCTGTCATAACGTTACCCGTTTTTATAACAGTATCCACCGTAGTAAGGTCAACGTCAAGCTTGTCGAGATATTCGCCTACAGCTTCAATGTTTCCGCTGGCAACGTAGGTCTTCATCACCTGTAAGTGATTTCGAAGATCGTGTCTCCACGCTCTCATGTTGCGGTACATATTCTCGACTTCTTCATAATGGGTATGTATTAATTCCTGCTGATACTTTTCTATTCGTCGG
>JAZUBZ010000077.1:0-6506 GCA_045638805.1 Eubacteriales bacterium | reverse complement strand
GCTGAATATGACAAAAGATATCAATCAATTCTTCCAAGCGGTAAAATTCACTTTATTTTCTATTTCTGCAGGGGTCATTCAAATCGGCTCATTTGCTCTTATTGAACTATTTATTAAGGATTATTGGATTCCGTATATAATTTCCCTCGTTCTTTCGATTCTTTGGAATTTTACACTCAACCGCAGATATACTTTTAAATCTGCCGCAAACGTACCGATAGCTATGGCAAAGGTATTTGGCTTCTATTTAGTTTTTACACCCGTATCTACATATCTCGGCAGTTTAGCTGAAAGCGTTGGCATTAATGATTTTATCATTTTGATCATAACAATGCTTTCCAATTTCGTGCTCGAATTTCTCTTCTGCAAATTTGTCGTTTACAGAGGCAAGGAAAATACTTTGGGTAAGTAATCGGTATATCAAGAAATAATACATTTGTGAGGAACAATATATGGCTATTGTAACTATAGTAGGTTCGGGAATGATGGGTTCTGCCCTCGCTTTCCCTGCACGCGAAAACAGACATGAGGTGCGTCTTGTTGGAACTCACCTTGACCGTAACATAATTGACGCTTGCCGCAGAGAAGACAAGCATCCAAAGTTTAACAGATGTTTTCCCGATGGCGTAAAGTATTATCAGCTGGAAGAAATTGAAACTGCCTTGCAGGGAGTAGATCTCATAATTTGCGGTGTCTCAAGCTTCGGCGTTGATTGGTTTGGTGACTATGTACTGCCTCTTATACCAGACAAGACTCCAATTCTTAGTGTTACTAAGGGACTTATGAACACTGACGACGGAAAGCTTCTCACGTATCCCGAGCTGTGGAAGACGAGACTCGATGACCTTGGCAAAACCAATCCCTTCTGCGCAATCGGCGGCCCGTGCACGAGCTACGAGCTTGTCGCACACGATCAAACTTTCGTTGCTTTTTGCGGAGACGATATGGATACTCTAAGACGTATCAAGAGTATCATGGAGACTTCATATTATCACGTAAGTCTTTCTACAGACGTTGTTGGTATCGAGAGCGCGGTCGCTCTAAAAAACGGTTACGCTCTTGCTGTAGCTCTTACTATCGGTGTAAATCAAAAGAATTTTGGACTTGACAGCGAGCTGCATTACAACTCACAAGCGGCTGTGTTTACACAGAGTATCAGAGAAATGCAAAAGCTTTTGGCTTATCAGGGTGCTGACAGCATTGAAAACCTTTCCGTAGGAGTTGGTGACTTATACGTAACTGTCTACGGAGGACGTACGAGACTTATTGGTATCCTCCTCGGTCGCGGGCTTGATATCGACGCGGCAAAGGCTGAGCTTAACGGTGTGACACTTGAGTCTCTCGTTGTAGCGGAGCGTGTTGCGAATGCTGTACGATGCGCCGCTTCAAAGGATATTCTTGACGTGAGAGACTTCCCTCTCCTTCTTCACGTTGACGATATCATCACAAATAAAGCCGCGGTGGATATTCCGTGGGATGATTTTATGTTTGAATATAATAAATAAAAATACCGCTTGGCTTTCCCTTTCGGGTTATGCCAAGCGGTTAATTGTTTATTAAAGTTCGCAGTTTCCTACTGTTCTGGGGAACGGTACAACGTCACGGATGTTAGAAACGCCAGTGAGGTACATAACGCATCTTTCAAAGCCGAGACCGAAGCCTGCGTGTCTTGCAGAACCGTATTTACGGAGGTCAAGATAGAAGCCGTACGCTTCTTTGTCAAGACCAAGCTCGTCCATACGTACGCCAAGCTTTTCGAGGTCGTCCTCGCGCTGGCTACCGCCGATGATCTCACCGATACCGGGAACGAGGCAGTCCATAGCCGCAACAGTACGTCCGTCCTCATTAAGCTTCATGTAGAACGCCTTGATCTCCTTGGGATAATCGGTTACGAATACAGGACGCTTGAATACTTCTTCTGTGAGGTATCTTTCGTGCTCTGTCTGCAGATCGCATCCCCACTTTACCTTGTAATCGAACTTATCATTATTCTTTTCGAGAAGCTCGATTGCCTCGGTATAGGTCACGTGACCGAAATCGCTGTTTACAACGTTGTTAAGACGCTCAATAAGACCCTTGTCAACGAAACGATTAAAGAAGTTCATCTCTTCGGGAGCGTTCTCCATAACGTAAGTAATAACAAACTTCAGCATATCCTCAGCAAGCTTCATGTCGTCCTTAAGATCAGCGAAAGCGATCTCAGGCTCGATCATCCAGAACTCTGCCGCGTGGCGGGTCGTGTTGGAGTTTTCCGCACGGAATGTAGGACCAAAGGTATAGATATTTCTGAACGCCATTGCGTATGTCTCGCCGTTAAGCTGACCTGATACTGTAAGGTTAGCACTCTTACCGAAGAAGTCACGTGAGAAGTCAACTTCACCGTCTTCAGTATGGGGGATGTTATCAAGATCCATTGTGGTAACGCGGAACATTTCGCCTGCACCCTCACAGTCAGATGCTGTGATGATGGGTGTGTGAACGTATACGAAGGATCTGTCCTGGAAGAATTTGTGAATAGCGTACGCAGCAAGACTTCTTACGCGGAACACTGCCTGGAAAAGGTTTGTTCTGGGACGGAGGTGAGAGATAGTACGCAGATATTCCTCTGTGTGACGCTTCTTCTGCAGAGGATAGTCGGGAGTTGACGCACCTTCAAGGGTTACGCGGTCTGCGTGGATCTCGAAAGGCTGTTTTGCATCGGGTGTTTCGATGATGCGACCCTCAACAACGATAGCGGAACCTACACCGAACTTGCAAATCTCTGCAAAGTTTTCAAGGTTATTATCATAAACGATCTGTACCTGCTCAAAGAAAGTACCGTCGGATATCATAATAAATCCGAATGCCTTTGAGTCACGGTTACTTCTTATCCAACCGCCAACAGTTACCTTTTCGTGATCGATCTTGTCTCTCTCTCTGTAAAGAGAACGGATACTTGTAAGTGTCATATTGATCTCCATTCAGTCTAAGACTGTATAATAAATTAATTCTTACGAACAATGTAAATACCGAAAGCTAAGTTCAAAGTGATTCTCCGTAGCTTTGACATTTGTACAGTATATTATACCACATAAAAACACTTGATTGCAAGTTTTTCACATATATTTTTTCATAAAATGACATGTTTTTATTGATTTTCCCGTGCAGTATGATATAATAGATGAAAAAGAACTGTTCTTGAAAGGCATACTCATGTACTCAACTTACAACGGATTTGTTTTACGCGATGCGGCGCCGGAAGACGCTTACAATTATTACGACGGGAATTTTTCTCCCATGGACAGTGAAGTTAAAAGGCTGACCGGTACGGAGAGGGATTTTACCGAAACGGAAGTCAAAAGCTTTTTTCAAAAATGTATAAGCGATGACAGATACGATTTTCTCCTGTTATCCCCTGACGATAAGGTTATCGGCGAATCGGTTATTAACGAAATCGACCGCGCAGAGAGAAAAGCCAATTTCAGGATCGCCCTTTTTCACAGAGAATATTTTAGTATTGGTATCGGTTCATGGGCGGCTAAAAAAACAATAGATTTCGCCTTTAGTGAAGCGGGGATTCTAACTTTGGAGCTATCTGTATACACCTTTAACCCTCGGGCGATTAGGTTATACGAAAAGCTTGGTTTTGTCACAACAGAAGTAGAGGATGATGAGCTTATAATGGTTCTCACCGCAGAAAAATGGAACAAAATTAATAATTAATTACATATATAAGGAGTAAACACAAATGTACAACACATGGTCACTTGACGTGCTTTACAGCGGTACCCATGACCCGAAGCTTGCCGCTGACATGGAGCGATTTGAAAAGATCATAGGTCTTTTCAGCGAGGCTGTAGCGGCTCTTGATGCCGAAGATGCGGCAGCAACACTTCGCCGCGTTGTTGAGGTCAAAGAGGAGCTGACAGTTCTCGTTCGCAGTCTTGCAGGATATTTCAGCCTTCGCCGTTCGGCAGACAGTTCGGATGCTGATGGTGCATCTTATCAGACAAAGATATCTGCAATGATCGCGTCTACAACAAAGGACAACGTTATTTTTGAGAAATTCGCCGGTTCTCTTGCGAACCTCGACATCATCATTGAGTCAGACGATGTTCTCAGCCAGTATAAGTTCTTCTTTGAAGAGATCAAAAACGATATGTCTCACAAGATGAGCGATGAGGCTGAAGCACTTTTTGCCAAGATGAACATCTCCGGTGGTAAGGCTTGGGGAGACCTTTTCTCACATCTTACATCAACCGTTAAGGTAGATTACAACGGTGAGGTCACTTCCCTCTCTGCTATCCGCGGTCTTGCAGACAGCGAAGACCCTGCAGTAAGAAAAAGCGCTTTTGAAGCGGAGCTTGCTTGCTACGACAAGATCAAGGATTCTATCGCATTCTCACTTAACAGCATTAAAGCTCAGGTTAACCTTGAAGCAGAGCTTCGCGGATTTGAAGATCCCCTTGCTATGACGCTTGAGCAGTCCCGCATGAAGAAGGCAACACTTGACGCAATGTTCGAAGCAATGCGTGAGGCTATGCCCAGTTTCAGAAAATACCTCCGTCACAAGGCAAAGCTTCTCGGATATGAAAACGGTCTTCCCTGGTATGAGGTTCTTGCTCCCATGGGTAAGGCAGACAGCGAAAGCTTTACTGTAGAAGAAGCGCATAAGTATCTCGTAGAGCATTTTTCCACCTTCGCGCCCGATCTCGCTGAGATGGTAGACCGCGCCTTCAAGGAGGAATGGATCGACTTCTATCCTCGCGCAGGTAAAGTCGGAGGTGCATTCTGCTCTAATCTTCCCTTTGTAGGTCAGAGCCGAATCCTTACAAACTTCTCCGGCAGCTTTGGCTCCGTTGTAACTCTCGCTCACGAGCTTGGTCACGCTTACCACGGTCAGCAAATACAGTCTCACCGTCCTCTTAACACAGGCTACACAATGCCTGTTGCAGAGACCGCATCCAACTTTAACGAGCTTATCATCGTAAACGATGCTATCGACAAGGCTGAAGGTGAAGAAAAGATACAGCTTATCGAAAGTCAGATTCAGGATTCTACACAGATCATCGTTGACATATACTCCCGCTTCCTCTTTGAGGACGAGGTAATGCGCCGCAGAAAGAACACGTTCCTCTATGCAGATGAGCTTGAAAAGATCATGACAAACGCACAGAAGGAAGCGTACGGCGACGGTCTCGATCCCGACTGTCTCCATCCCTATATGTGGTGCTGTAAGAGCCACTACTACCGCGCAGGGCTCAGCTATTACAACTTCCCCTACGCATTCGGCGGTCTCTTCTCACGCGGCCTTTACGCTAAGTATCTTGAAGAGGGAGAAGCTTTCCTTCCAAAGTATCGCGAGCTTCTCAGAGCTACCACAGTTGATACTGTGGAAAACGTAGCCGCTATTGCGGGAATAGACCTTACCCGTCCCGAGTTCTGGAGAGAAAGTCTTAAGACGATCACCAATCAGATCGATATGTTTATCGAGGAAACAAGCAAGTAATTTAAATCCTATACGGCTGTATGGCAAAAACATACAGCCGTTTTTTTGTTGACAAATATGTTGTTTTTTGATAACATAGATAAGTCTTACGAATAAAGCTAAATTATTAAGAAATCTTAAGAATTTTCAATGTCAAATATTAAGAATTATATTGTATCATATACGAAGAAAGGAGTGATTAACTATGAACATCCTTATTGTTGACGATGACAGAGAGATAGTTGAAAGTACGTCGATATTCCTCGCAGGTGAGGGTTATAGGATATTCAAGGCTTATGACGGAATAGAAGCACTTGACATTCTGTCGGAGTCTCAGATACATCTTATGATACTCGACATTATGATGCCGAGACTTGACGGAATAAAGACACTCATGAAGCTGAGAGAATCAAGAAACGTCCCTGTTATACTGTTGTCCGCAAAATCGGAGGATGCAGATAAAATACTCGGTCTTACTGCAGGTGCTGATGATTACGTTACAAAGCCCTTTAACCCGTCGGAGCTTGTTGCAAGGGTTAAGTCACAGCTTAGAAGATACACGACTCTCGGATCTATTGGAAAACAGAACGGTGAGATCATTGTCGATGGTCTATGCGTTAACACCGAAAGCAAGACAGTTAAGGTAGACGGAGAGGACGTAAGGCTTACTCCTATTGAGTATAAGATACTGGAGTTACTCATCCGTAACCGTGGTCGGGTGTTCTCTGCTGAGGACATTTATACGAATGTATGGAACGGCGAAAGTTTTATTGGGGATAACACGATAGCAGTGCACGTCCGTCATATCAGAGAAAAGATCGAGATCAATCCCAAGGAGCCGAAATACTTAAAGGTCGTTTGGGGTATAGGTTACAAGATCGATTAAAGGAGTATTTGACAATGAAAAAGATAATATATTCCGGTATTACAAAATTTATTGCGGTAGTTCTGTTTATCGCAAGTATCGTATCGTGTGCGATGGTTGTTTTCAACGGCATCACAGACTATGAAAAAGAAGATTTTGACGTATACAATTTTG
>JAZUBZ010000076.1:0-1968 GCA_045638805.1 Eubacteriales bacterium | reverse complement strand
GGATCCTTTACGGGATAACGCTCACTTCCGCAAAGAACGGAATGCTCGATGATGTGGGGCGTACCGCAGTCATCCTCGGGAGCTGTTGCAAATGCCGCTGAAAACAGCTTGTTTTCGTCTTCGTTTATGAAAACTGCAACTCTTGCACCCGTTTTATTATGGGAGAGGATAGCGGCTGTTGAATCGATACATTTTAGAAATTCGGTTTTTACAATATCGTATGCTTCGGGAATAATACCACGAAGCTTGTCTTCGGTTAGAAATTCCATTGATTGTGACCTCTGAATGTTATGTATATATTATATTATGGACGAATTCGGCTGTAAAGTCAACAAGTATAGTGAAAAAAATTACTTGTATTGCCGAATATTTTGTGATATACTAATTGTTGTAGTGCCAACGTTTGCCGCGCATTATCCCCGCCTTGTTAAGGCACGGCAAAAGTCCGTCTGTGTCAGGACAGGTACTGCTTACAGACAAGACGTCATTCCACTTCATCGTCTTGTCTTCGTACCCACACTACCGCCTGCGGCGGATCGAAACGGAGAATAACGTGAACAAAAACTCCAAGCTTTCACTGATCCTTCGATTTATGAAGGGATCGGTACATATTTTTGCCTTCAGCATGATCGCGACACTGTGCGTGTCACTCCTTGAGCTGATATACCCGCAGATAATCAGACTGCTATGTGACTCTATCATTGGAAACGACCCCATTGATCCTGCATCCCTGTCTGGTATGCTTGTCACTTCAACCTTCGGTATTGATTATCTGAGAGACAACCTTTGGGCAGTTGCAGCTATAATCATCGTATTTGCCGCACTTATAGGTGTGTTCAAGTATTTTTCAACCCTGCTTAACACATCAGCTGCCGAAACCCTTTGCGAGACCACGCGTAATACCCTTTTTGAGAAAATACAGAGTCTTCCCTATGCGTGGCATACTGCAAATCCTACAGGTGACATTATTCAAAGATGTACCTCCGACGTTGAGACTATCAAGCGTTTTCTCTCTGAACAGCTTACGCAGGTAGTCAGTACTGTAATGCTTATCGTACTATCCATAGTATTCCTTTCGGATATTCACAGCACGTTTGCTATAATTGCGGCTATTTCCATTCCCGTAGTAGTTACCTTTTCGGGAGGTTTTCACATACTCATTCGAAAGGGATTTGCAAAATGTGATGAGAACGAGGGTATACTTTCATCTATCGTCCAGGAAAATCTTACGGGCGTCAGAGTCGTAAGAGCATTCGGCAGAGAAACTGCGGAGATCGAGAAATTTACTGCACAGAACAAGAAGTACACGGGTACATGGCTGTATCTTTGCAAAATACTGGCAGGATTCTGGGCTACAAACGATATTATCGCCTGTGTTCAGGTATTGGTCATCATTCTCAGCGGTGTTTACCTTTGTGTTGACGGAGATATCACAGTAGGTGACTTCTTGGCGGCTGTTTCATATAATGCCATGCTTACATGGCCCGTACGCCGACTTGGCAGAATGATATCCGAAATGAGTAAGGCGACCATCGCTCTCGAGCGTCTCGGATATATCATAAACTCTGACAGCGAAAAAGATCCCGAAAACGCAGTTTCGGCTGATATGAGCGGTGACATTGTATTCGACGGTGTTACTTTCTCTTACGACGGCCGCGAAAACGTGCTTGAGGACGTTTCGTTTAAGATCAAAAACGGCACCACACTCGGTATCCTGGGTGGCACAGGTAGCGGTAAATCAACTCTTGTACAGCTTCTTTGCAAGCTGTATACCCTTCCCGAGGACGGAGGTAAGATCACCTTGTCGGGAGTGGATATCAACTCTGTCAGCTCAAAGTCCATCAGAGAAAACATAGGTATCGTCCTTCAGGAGCCTTTCCTTTTCTCACGTACGATATCCGAGAACATTGCTATCTCCAAGGAAAGCGCTACCGACGAAGATATAGAAGCATCCGTTAAGATAGCTTG
>JAZUBZ010000075.1:0-30899 GCA_045638805.1 Eubacteriales bacterium | reverse complement strand
GTGTCCTTGCCAATGGCAACACGGCATTTATGCTCCTTTCCGTAGTACCATCCAAGGTATCTACCCACCTTAAAGGCGTGGTCTACAGTCAAAGCAACATTAGCTTCCCCGCGGAAGCCGTCTGTACCGAAATATTTGCCCATATTTTTCTCCATTCAAAAATTATTCCACAGTTACGGATTTTGCAAGATTGCGCGGTCTATCCACGTCACGTCCCAGAAGCACCGCCGTGTGATAGGCGGTTAGCTGTGCCGCGCAAACGGCTACAAGCGGCATAAACAGCTCCGGTGCAGATGGGAGCTTAATTACATCGTCAGCTACCCCATCCGGAACTTCAAGCGTATCTGTGACGACCAGTACAACGTCTGCGCCTCTTGACTTAACTTCACGTATATTGCTGATAAGCTTTTCGTAAACTCCTGCCTCCGTTGCAAAGGCAATTACGGGAGTACCGTTTTCTATGAGAGATATGGTACCGTGCTTCAGCTCACCCGCCGCGTAGGCTTCGCAGTGAATATAGGATATCTCCTTCATCTTCAGCGCCGCCTCCATGCTGAGCGCATAGTCCTGACCTCTGCCGATGAAATACATGTTACGTGCATTTTTGTATTTTTCAGCTATATTAATGCATCTATCCGACAGCATAATCGCTTTTTCAATAGCCGTGCCCATCTCACTCAGTTTTTCGTACATATGCTCCGCTTCTATCTCCGACAGATGTCCCCTCTCACGTCCGAGCTTTATCGCAAGAGCGTACAGAAGTGCGATCTGCACGGAATACGCCTTTGTGCTTGCAACGGCTATCTCGGGGCCCGCCCAGGTATATAAGGTACAGTCAGCCTCAACTGCAATAGTCGAACCGGGTACGTTTACTATAGCAAGTGTCGGGTTTCCACTTTCCTTTGCAAGACGCAAGGCAGCGATGCTGTCTGCCGTTTCTCCTGACTGTGAGATTATAACTACTACGTCGTCGGGTTCAAGTATGGGACTGCGATATCTGAACTCCGATGCTATCTCCACGTCTACGGGGATTCGCGCAAGCTTTTCTATAGCGTATTTACCGATAAGTCCCGCGTGCATTGCGGTACCGCAGGCAACTATATGAAGTCTTTTTGCAGAATAAAGTTTTCTCTTAACGGGATCCGAAAGCTCAAACTCCACAGTACCATCGCGCATCCTGCCCCTGACGGTACGCTTAACCGCCTCGGCTTCCTCATGTATTTCTTTCAGCATGAAATGAGGATATCCACCCTTTTCAGCGGCTTCGGTATCCCATTGTGCCGTCTCAAATTCTTTATTTATCACTTTCCCGTCTTTGGAAATAAAGGTGATGCTGTCCTTTGTCAAAACGGCAGTCTCGTCTTCGTCAAGTCTGGCAAAACGGCGCGTGTATTTAAGTACTGCCGAAATGTCAGATTCGATAAAATTGCCATATTCCGACGGGGATACAAGCAAGGGACTTCCGCGTCTTACGGCGTAAACAACGTTCGGATGTTCTGCGAATACTGCACCAAGCGCAAACGAACCCTCGATCATCTCCGCCGCTCTCCCGATAGCCTTTACGGGATCATTCTCTTTTTTGTAAAAATAATCTATCAGAAGGACTGCCCTCTCCGTGTCCGTTTCCGACTCAAAGGTATAACCGCGTTTTCCGAGGAAGTCCGACAGACGGACGTAATTCTCGATTATCCCGTTGTGCACGGCATAGACCCTTCCGTTACCGTGGGGATGCGAATTAACATCAGACGGCTCGCCGTGGGTCGCCCATCTTGTGTGACCTATACCGCAGGTTACACAGCCGTGCGTATTTACGGATAGCTTTTCCGCCAGACGGCTGAGCCTTCCGCCCGATTTTACTGCTTTAAGCTTTTCACCATCAAAAAATGCAACTCCGGCAGAATCGTATCCGCGGTACTCCAGCGCGCCAAGTCCAGACATCAGCTTTTCGAGAGCACGTTCCTTACCTACAAAACCTATAATTCCGCACATTTATAAGCCCTCCCTCGCACATTCTCTCTTTATAACAATGTTACCTTCCGACTTATATATTGAGTTTTCCGGGACTGCACCGCGCACCACGCTGTTCGGATATACGGTAGAATTTCTGCCGATGATACTGCCCGGACACAGTACAGTACCGCAACCTATCTCAGCAAAATCGCCGAGCATTGCTCCGAGCTTTTTCATATGCACGTTTTCTCTCACGTCTCCGCAAAAAGTACACACCTCCGACTTGTCGCTTTTCACGTTTGACGTCACCGCACCTGCCCCCATGTGAGCGGCATAACCGAGCACGGAATCCCCTACGTAATTGAAATGCGGCACCTGCACGTTATCGAAAAGTATACTGTTTTTCAACTCACACGAGTTTCCTACCACGCAGTTTTTCCCCACAAGCACCGAGCCTCTGATGTACGCTCCGTGGCGCACCGAGCTTCCCTCTCCTATTATAACGGGACCTATGATACAGGCTGACGGAGCAATATCTGCATCCTTAGCTATCCATACATCGGGCGCTGTCTTTTCGTATCGTCTATTGTCAAGACACTTTCCGAGGGACGATATGAATTCCCTTAAGTAGGGCAAAGCCTCATGCGGATAACGAAACCTTTCAAGTAAAGGAGACGACACGGTTTTTGTAAGATCGAACAGCTCTGTTACTGTCATTTTGTGACCTCTCTTCCTAATGCGTACTTTAACTTATAGATATATATTTGACCCTTTCCCGCTAAAATAATTCACGCAAATATGTGACACTGTAATATATACGATTATTTTCCCTCGACTATGCACGTCCCATTAGGTACTATACTGTCGTACTTGAAAAAATCCGCAGAGTGTGGTATACTTTGATATGAAATAATTTATAGAGGAAACGCATACATGATAAACTGCAAATACAAAATCGATTTCTTCGGAATATTCAATAAATTGTTGGTGACTGTGCTTATCGTGTCTCTCGTTTCGGGACTTACTGTTGCAGTACATCCCGCAAAGGACAAAACAGCACGGATATACGTAGACATAGCATTCACTGACGGAGGTAACGGCACCGTCGACAAACCGCACAACTGTCTGACATCTGCTCTTGAAGAATTAAATTATAATCTCGCCTTCGGTAATTATGCCGGTAACGTTGAGGTTATTTTTGCAGGCGGTGTATACAACTTTGATTCAACCGTCCGTATGACTTCCGCACACTCGGGACGAAATAACGTAAGGTTAACCTACAAAGCGGCAGAAGGAGAATCTGTGGTATTCAGCGGTGTCTCAGACGGTAAAGTCCTCAGCGGAAGCCTTATTGAGGTATCAGGTGCATCATACATAACCTTCGACGGAATAAGCTTTGAGGATAACCTTAACGCGCCTCTGCTTTCGGTAAAGGGTAATAATATCTCTATCATAAACTGTACCTTCTCAGGAACAGGGGCAACTCAAACTGTAAGTTCTCCCGAAAAGGGATACGCACTTTCTCTCGACGGAACACACAATACTGTTGAAGGCTGTGAGATAAAGGGTGCCGCCGCAGGAGTATATATGAAGGGCGGTAATATCTTAAAACTTACCGACAGCGGTAACGCAGTACGTAAGAATTATATCCACCACTTAACGGGATGCGCCGTATACGTGGACGGTGTATGTGTTGACGTTCAGAACAATACTATTACTGATACAAAAAACGGCGTTGAATTCAGCGGAGCTTTACATAGCATCAAATATAACCGAATGACGAATATTTCGGGAAGCGCGGTACACACGGCAGGCTCATCCATAACGGCAGGTATCGACGTCGGATATAATTTCATAGACTGTTCTGATGAAACAGCGGTCAGTCTGCCCATGGGTACGTCCTTCAGCAGTGTACATCACAATATTATAAGAAACAGCGGTATCGGAATATACCTTGGCGGCGGACGAGACCTCACCGTGGAAAATAACGTTATCATAAATGATACGTCAAACGGCAGTATCCCCCATGCTATAAAATACGACATGAGCCTTACCGAATCTCTTGGTGAAGACTCCGCTTTGTATGAAAGCGTAAAACATGAGCTTAAGTCAGCAGGCTACGGCAACGATACGTGGACAGCGCATTTTCCACAGATGAAGAACATGAGAATTCCCGAAAGCTTTACGGAAACAAGTGATACGGACGTTTTCTACAACCCTGCGGGAAGCATCATTCGAAACAATGCATTTTATACCGCAGGTGACGTAAAGTCTGTATCGTTTACGGTAACGGGAAAAAGTGCAGGACACGACGTCTACCAGAAGCGTTACGGACTTATACACAGCAATGTGCAGATGCCCCGCGGAAGCATGACGGACTTCCCCCTTGCGGATTTTGGAATATACTCGCTGAAATCAAATGCCGCAGTATTTTCGAGTCTTCCAAACTTTGAAAACATTCCGTTTGATAAGATCGGACACGAAAGCTTTGTTGCACCATTCCCATTCGTTGACGTTAACGACTCCGATTGGTATTACAAGTGGGCGTACTACGTACAGGCAAACGGCCTTATGAAGGGTACCGACACGGCAGGAACGATATTCTCGCCGAACGCTACTGCAACACGTGCGATGCTTGTGCAGATACTTTATAATATGGAAGGCTCACCTGAGGTGGTTTTTTCAAATAAGTTCACCGACGTCAGGGATGACGCTTGGTATGCATCCGCTGTAATATGGGCGTCTGATGCGGGCATCACGTCGGGTACGTCGGAGGACACCTTCTCCCCCGACAAGCCTATCTCGCGAGAACAGCTTGCGGTTTTCCTTTACAGATATCTGCGAGACTATAAAAAGATAACACCATCCGCGGGTATCTCCCCCGACACATTCGCGGACGCAGGTGAAATATCTCCATATCCCGACTTCCGAGAGGCTCTCTCATGGGCGTTAGGTGAGGGGATTTTGACAGGCAAATCCACTCCCTACGGGCTTCGCCTTGCCCCCGCGGACACAGCCTTGAGAAGCGAAACGGCGGCAATGCTGTCACGTTTTTGTATGGGGATGGCAACTAAATAAGCTATGATCACGGACGTGTATAACAATGCGTCCGTGACATTTTTTAGTGGAACGATATTTAAAATTACATTGACAATTAATTCACAAAATGGTATAATTGTATTGCGACACAACTTAATAATTACTATGTAGGTCTATATTTTTGTATAGATTTGTGAAAGTGTGTCGCAGCAATCGGAGCGATGCATTTTTTCAGTGCGTATATAGCTTCGGCTGCGCACTTTTTTATTTTATTTTTTATTTTAGGAGGATTTTTTTATGAAAAGAAAAATCTTAGCACTCATTTTGTGTATCATGCTTGTTTTACCTTTCATGAATATGGGTGTATCGGCTGCTAAAGCAAGCGGTCAATGTGGTGATAACGCTTATTGGAGCTTTGACGCTTCCACAGGTACGCTTACCATAACCGGTACCGGAGCAATATGGGATTATGATATTATGGACCCTGAAACAAGATCACCATTTTATGAAATCAACAGTGATATTGATAAGATTGTTATATCAGACGGAGTAACACATATTGGTAGTTGTTCATTTAATTATACAAACATAACAGAATTAGTATTACCTAAGAGTGTTACGAGCTTTGGTTGGGGAGCATTTTACAATAATAAAAACTTAGTAACTTTTGAAATAACCGGTGAGGCTACAGAAATATCTCCTCAGATGTTTGCCTACTGTTCTTCACTTAAAACTATCAAAATACCGAGAAGTGTAAACAAAATCGATGTAGCAGCATTTAATGAGTGCCCGTCATTGACCACAGTATATTTTACAGGATCTCAGGAAGAATGGGATGAAATTGAAATCGAAAATGCCAATGACTGTTTGCTCAACGCAAATATCTACAAATGGACGTTCGACATCATCGATTCTTCCAAGAAGTTCACCGACGTATCAGCGTCCTTTTGGGCGAAGCCGGGTATTGACTACGTTTTATCCAACGGCTACATGAACGGCGTGGGTGACGGTACAAGATTTGATCCCAACGGTTCCATGACACGTGCGATGGTTGTAACTGTTCTGTACCGTCTCGATGGCTCGCCTCATTTTGATGGTGGTCACCCACCCTTCTCAGACATTGAGGCAGGAAGTTGGTACCACAATGCAGTAGCATGGGCTTACCATAACAATATAGTTACCGGTACGAGTGCATCTACCTTCTCTCCGAACGGAAACGTTACACGTGAACAGTTAGCAACTATCCTTTACCGCTATGCAAATTACAAGGGTTACGATACATCCGCATCCGCAAGTCTCAGTAAATTCCCCGACGGAAGCAGTGTGAACTCATGGGCTGAGATCGCTCTCAGTTGGGCAAACGGTGCAGGACTTATCACAGGTGCATCAAAGAACGGACAGACTGTTCTTGATCCTCAGGGCGAAGCTTCCCGTGCACAGGTTGCTACGATCCTCATGCGCTTCTGCGAAATGTAAAATTAAAAATCGCATATTTTAACAAGAGCTCCCGTTTTCTCGGGGGCTCTTATCCGTTTTATATACCGTTTATCTCAAAAAAATCATCCCTCGACAAAGGAAATTTCCGAAAAAAGGTTGATAATTTCCCCATTTTATGTTATATTATATTTGTATGTAAACTAAAATCATTTTGGAAAGGAATTTACCACCAATGACTTACAATAAGAAAACAGTAGAAGACATTGACGTTGCCGGCAAGAGAGTCCTCGTTAGATGTGACTTTAACGTTCCCCTTAAGGACGGCGTTATCACAGACGAGAACCGTATCGTTGGCGCACTTCCCACCATCACATATCTTAAGGATCACGGCGCAAAGGTTATCCTTTGCTCTCACATGGGCAGACCTAAGGGTGAGTTCAACATGAAGTACTCCCTTGCTCCCGTTGCTGCAAGACTTTCCGAGAAGCTCGGCGTTGAGGTTGCTCTCGCATCTGACGTTATCGGCCCCGATGCAAAGGCTAAGGCTGCTGCTCTGAACGACGGTGACGTAATGCTCATCGAGAACGTTCGTTTCCACAAGGAAGAGGAAAAGAACGATCCCGCATTCGCTAAGGAACTCGCTTCCATGGCTGACATTTTCGTAAACGATGCATTCGGTACTGCTCACAGAGCTCATGCTTCTACAGCAGGCGTTGCTGATTACCTCCCTGCAGTTTGCGGTTACCTCATCCAGAAGGAGATCTCCATCATGGGTAAGGCTCTCGCAGATCCCGCTCGTCCCTTCGTTGGGATCCTCGGCGGCGCTAAGGTTTCCGACAAGATCGGTGTTATCAACAACCTCATCGAGAAGGTTGATACCCTCATCATCGGCGGCGGTATGGCTTACACATTCTTCCGCGCTCTCGGTAACAAGATCGGTACATCTATCTGTGAAGAGGACAAGCTCCAGCTCGCTCTCGACCTTCTCAAGAAGGCTGAGGAAAAGGGCGTAAACTTCCTCCTCCCCGTTGACAACGTTATCGCACGTGAGTACAACGAGAACGCTACCTGCATGGGAATCTACTCCGACTCCATTCCGGACGGTTGGATGGGTCTCGACATCGGCGAGAAGACTCAGGAGCTTTACTCCAAGTCTATCGAGGGTGCAGGCACTGTTATCTGGAACGGTCCTATGGGCGTTTCCGAGTGGGAGAACTTCGCATCCGGTACTCGCGCTGTAGCTAAGGCTGTTGCTGAATCCGGTTCCGTTTCCATCATCGGCGGCGGTGACTCCGCAGCTGCTGTTGAACAGCTCGGCTACGCTGACAAGATGACTCACATCTCCACAGGCGGCGGCGCATCTCTCGAATTCCTCGAGGGTCTTGAGCTTCCCGGTATCGCTTGCCTCCAGGATAAGTAATCCTTATATTTTCAAGTAAGATCAGCCGGGGCAGGTTTTCCCTTCTCCGGCTGTGATTTTATATTTTATTTTCGAAAGGTAATTATTACAATGGATAAGTCAAAGCGTAAGGTTGTCATTGCGGGCAACTGGAAAATGAACATGACCCCCTCCGCGGCAAAGAAGGCTGTTGAAGAAACTGCCGCTCTTACAGCAGGTAAGGACGGATGTGACGTAGTTCTCTGCGTTCCCTACGTTGATATCGCTGCTGCTGTTGAAGCTGCTAAGGGTACAAACGTAAAGATCGGTGCACAGAACGTTCACTTCGAGGCAAAGGGTGCTTTCACCGGCGAGATCGCTGCTGACATGCTTCTCGAGTGCGGCGTAGAGTACGTTATCATCGGTCACAGCGAAAGAAGACAGTACTTCGGCGAGACCGATACAACTGTTAACCTCCGCACAAAGGCTGCTCTTGCTGCAGGTCTTAAGGTTCTCCTCTGCCTCGGTGAGGTTAAGGAAGAGAGACTTGCAGGCATTACCGACGAGGTAGTTGCTATGCAGACAAAGCTTGACCTTGCAGGTATCAGCGCAGATGACATGGAGAACGTTATCATCGCTTACGAGCCTGTTTGGGCTATCGGTACAGGTCTTACAGCTACTCCCGAGCAGGCTGACGAGACTTGCGGCGTTATCCGTGCAACTCTCGCAAAGCTTTACGGTACTGAGGTTGCTGAGGCTACCGTTATTCAGTACGGCGGTTCCATGAACGACGGCAACGCAGCTGAGCTTCTTTCTAAGGTTAACGTAGACGGCGGTCTTATCGGCGGCGCGTCTCTCGTTCCCGCTAAGTTCGCGGCTATCGTTGACGCGGCTCAGGCGTAAGTCAATATAAGACACCTACAAAAGCTCTGCTTCTCCCATGAGGCAGAGCTTCATTTGTATTAATTAAGGACTACAACCAAATTCTGTATAGTGATTGAGTGAGTGAAAGACTTGCATAAACTTAAGCCTTCCCCAGTGGGGGAAGGTGGCACGCGTAGCGTGACGGATGAGGTGTCTAAACACAAGGAAACTCCTCATCCACCGCACTTCGCGTAGCGAATGTGCTGTCCCCCTTCTCCCGCAGGAGAAGGCTTTTTACTTCCTGTAAGTTGTCATAAAAAAACGCAAACAGATGTAGCCCCGTTTGCTATGATTACTTAGGTACATAGTGCTATTAGAGGTATGACTCAAATAATAAGCGACTTGTTTCTAATATGCAGTTATTGACCTGCGCCATTACAAAAAGTATAATATAGATGTCAGCTGATATAATATTTGAAATACGGAGGTATCCTTATGGAACTCAAATTGGGTACTATTATTAAAAAGCTTCGTACTGAGAGAGGAATCACGCAAGAAGAACTCGCAAACAAAATGGGCGTTTCCTATCAAGCTGTCTCTAAGTGGGAAACAAACACTACCACGCCGGATATTGCCATCCTTCCACAACTTGCATTGTTTTTCGGTGTCAGTATGGATACATTGTTTTCTATGAATCAAGATGACTATATAGAAAGAATCGAAAAAATGATTCGTGACGAATATGCAATCACTCACGAAAACTTTGTATGGGCCGAAAGGTATTTGAAGGGTTTACTCAGCGAAGAAAAGCAAAATAATATCGCGCGTACTTTACTTGTGGAATTATATGAGCATCGAGAAAACAGAGACTCACTTGCAAGTGGACGACTTTGTGAGGAAGGATTGTTTATCGAGCCATCTAATATTGCTCTAATTGGCAAACTAACACGTATCAGAGAAAAGCGAAACGAAGCAGATCGTCTTATCAAATTTCTTGAAACTCTATATTCCAAGAACACGCAGAATGTTGTTGTAATCGATGCATTAATATCCATGTATATTAAAAACGGAAAGTATGATAATGCAACTAATTTGATGAGTTCATCGAAAAAAAGCACTATTTTCGATGTTTATCAAGGGGATATAGAGCTTGTATTGGGTCGCAAAGAAAATGCAAAAAACATTTGGCTTTCTGCCGCATCGGCAAATCACAACGATAGTCATATTCTTTTTGAAATTGCTGAGCGGTTTAACAAAATAAATGAAGCAGAAATCGCATTGGAACTATATCATCAGTCCTATGAGGTTACTACTCCCCCCAAAGAAATGGATGCTTTGTACGCGCAAGCGTTTTTATATGATGACATTGGTATGAAAGAAAACGCAATTCAAATGTGGGAGAATATTATTAAAGATCTTGCAGATTACTATGGCGTAAAAGACGGTGAGTGCGTGGATTGGGCAAAAAGAGAAATAAAAAGATTAAAAAATATTTTTTGAATTTATATTGTTGTCGGTAATCAAGTCAGTAGTTTTTGTACTTTTCGAGGGCATATTTTATTCAAAAAACGCACGGTAAAAATACAAAAAATGTACAAAAAACATAAACTTTTTTTATCGCTTATTCAGCTATTGACAAGGGGATTTTTTTGTGATAAATTTATAAATTGTGAAGACAAAATTTATAAAACATGAATAAAAACGGAGTTGTAAAATGAATACTTTTAAGCCGATGCTCTTTTCATGTCTCAAGGAGTATAACAAAAAGACGCTCATTTCCGACATCATCGCAGGTATCATCGTTGCGGTGATAGCACTTCCCCTTTCCATCGCTCTCGCGCTTGCTTCCGGTGTTGGTCCCGAGGAGGGTCTGTACACTGCGATCATCGCAGGTTTCCTTATCGCATTCTTCGGCGGTAGCACCGTTCAGATCTCAGGTCCCACGGCTGCATTTGCCACCATCGTTGCAGGTGTTGTCGCTACTCACGGTCTTGACGGACTTATCGTTGCTACCATCATGGCGGGTATCTTCCTGATTCTCATGGGTATATTCCGCTTCGGCAGCCTTATCAAGTTTATCCCCTACACCATCACTACAGGCTTTACCGCAGGTATCGCCGTTACCATCCTCGTTGGTCAGCTTAAGGACTTTATGGGTCTTACATACGGAGCCGACGTAAAGCCCATCGAGACTATCGAAAAGATTGAGGCAGTTATCCATCACATCACCACCATCAACTGGCAGGCAGTTCTCGTGGGTGCGATCAGCCTTGCTATCCTTATCGTATGGCCCTATATTTCCAAGAAGATCCCCGGCTCTCTCATTGCAGTTCTCGTGGGCATCGGTATTGTGAAGATCTTTGACATGAATGTCAACACCATTGGTGACCTTTACACTGTCAGCAGTGCTCTTCCCACACCTCACATCCCCGGTATCGACTTCGCGCTTATCCGCGACGTTCTTCCCAATGCATTCACCATCGCTATCCTTGCGGCTATCGAGTCTCTCCTTTCCTGCGTTGTTGCAGACGGTATGACAGGTACACGCCACCGCTCTAACACCGAGCTTATTGCTCAGGGTATCGGTAACATCGGTTCTGCTCTCTTCGGCGGTATACCCGCAACAGGCGCCATCGCAAGAACAGCAGCTAACATCAAGAACGGCGGTAAGACTCCCATCTCCGGTATCGTTCACGCTGCAGTGCTTCTCCTTGTTCTCGTAGTGCTCATGCCCTACGCAGCGCTTATCCCCATGCCTGTTATTGCCGCTGTACTTTTCATCGTTGCATACAACATGTGTCAGTGGCGTCCCTTTGTAAGCCTTATAAAGTCCGCTCCCAAGAGTGACATTTTCGTTCTCATTCTCACCTTTGTGCTCACCGTTGTGTTTGACCTTGTAGTTGCTATCGGAGTAGGTCTTGTACTTGCCTGCGTTCTCTTCATGAAGAGAATGAGCGACACCTCCAGCCTCCGCGGCTGGACATACGGAGAAGATGAAGGCGGACGTACTCTCCCCGAGGCTGTACGTGTATACGAACTTGAGGGTCCCCTCTTCTTCGGTTCTGCCGACGTTCTCGCTTCCATCACATTCAAGCCTTATACAAAGGCACTTGTTATCCGTATGAGAAGCGTTTCCGCAATGGACGCTACCGCTCATAACGCACTTGAAGATCTTTGCAAGAGATGTAATGAGGCGGGAATTCAGCTTATCCTCTCCCACGTTAACGAACAGCCCATGAACTCCATGATCAAGTCAGGTCTTGCTGACATTATCGGCAGAGACCGCTTCTGCTCACACATTGACGAAGCACTCGAGCTTGCAGTAAAGCTTTCCGAAGAGAACTAAGCTTACACTAAAACCAAATACCGAAAGGAACAGCACATCATGATGAAGATAAACTTCCGTAAGCTGAACGGCAACGCCCTTAAAATTATAGGAGCCGTGTCCATGTTTATCGATCACTTGGGTGTGCTGTTTTTTTCGCATTTTTTATTTCTACGTATCATCGGAAGACTCGCCTTTCCAATATTCGCGTATCTCATAGCAGAGGGTTGTCGTTATACGAAAAACCGACTCCGTTATTTTCTGACATTACTCCTGTTCGGCTCGGTTTTTCAAATAGTGTACACGTTATTCACAGGCGACAGCTACATGAATATTTTTATAACTTATTCACTGTCAATACCTATGATATACGCGCTTCAGTATTTTAAGGCTTCACTAAACAGCAAAAATACTATTCACGTTACTATAGCATTTTTTAGTCTTGTCGTAAGCTTTATCTTTGCCTATATTTTCCACAGTTACTTTTCTGTAGATTACGGCTTTGCGGGAAGTCTTGTTCCCTTCGCCGCATCGATGTGCATGAGCAGGGGCAAGGCACAAGCTGAAAAGGCGTACACACGCGAGCATCTGCTCTCCGTCTTGTTTTGCGGAATTTCCCTTATCGTCCTCGCATATCCTTTCCGCGGAGTACAAATATACGGTCTGCTTGCACTACCACTGCTTCTCGCCTATTCGGGAGAAAGAGGAAAAGCAAATCTCAAAAATTTCTTCTACGTATTTTACCCTGCACATCTCGTTATACTTTACGGAATTAAAGAGCTGTTAAATCTCTTAAACTGACCTTTTTTTACAGAAAATCATACACCAAATTTATTATATTCATTCGCTAAATTCATATAAAGCGTTTTTTGCATGAATTTCGGTAATGGATTATTAAGAAAGTGTTAAATTCGAAATATTTTAAAGAATATTTTGAATTTTCCATTGCAATTTCTGTAAAAATAAGGTATACTTAAGATGTTAAATTATATTTTGGAGGTATACCACCAATGACTAACAACAAGCATGTGCTTTCATGGATTGAAGAAATGAAAGCTCTTACCCAGCCCGATAAGGTTGTATGGATAGACGGCACAGAGGAGCAGGCAGAGGCTCTCCGCGCAGAGGCTTGCTCTACCGGCGAGATCATCAAGCTCAACCAGGAGAAGCTTCCCGGTTGCTATCTCCACAGAACTGCTGTAAACGACGTTGCTCGTGTTGAGGGCAGGACCTTCATCTGCACTTCCAAGAAGGAAGACGCAGGTAACATCAACAACTGGATGGATCCCACTGAGTGCTATGAGAAGCTCTCCAAGCTCTACCGCGGTTCTATGAAGGGCAGAACAATGTACGTTATTCCCTACTCCATGGGTATCGTAGGTTCCGACTTCGCTAAGTATGGTATCGAGCTTACAGACTCTATTTACGTTGTACTCAACATGCTCATCATGACTCGCGTAGGTACAAACGTACTCGAGGCTCTCGGCGATGACGCTGGATTCATTAAGGGTCTCCACGCTAAGGCTGATCTTGACGAGGAGAACAGATATATCGTTCACTTCCCCGAAGACAACACCATCTGGAGCGTTAACTCCGGTTACGGTGGAAACGTACTTCTCGGTAAGAAGTGCTTCGCTCTCCGTATTGCTTCCTACCTCGGTAGAAAGGAAGGCTGGATGGCTGAGCACATGCTCATCCTCGGCGTTGAGTATCCCGACGGCGACGTTAAGTACATCAGCGCAGCGTTCCCCTCAGCTTGCGGTAAGACCAACCTCGCAATGCTCATTCCTCCCGAGATCTACAGAAACAAGGGTTACAAGGTATGGTGCGTAGGTGACGATATTGCATGGCTCCGTGTTGGTTCCGACGGACGTCTCTGGGCAGTAAACCCTGAGAACGGCTTCTTCGGTGTTGCTCCCGGTACAAACGAGAAGTCCAACCCCAACGCTCTCTACACAACTATGCGTGACACCATCTTCACAAACGTTGTTCACGACGTTGACAACAACACCGTTTGGTGGGAAGGTCTCGACAACAATCCTCCTGCAAACGCAATCGACTGGAGAGGCAATCCTTGGGATATCTCCAAGTACGACAAGGCTAACAAGGCTGCTACTGCAGGTGCTCATCCCAACTCTCGTTTCACAGCTATGGCTACAAACTGCCCCTGCATCTCCGACAAGTTCAATGATCCCGCAGGTGTACCGATCTCCGCTATCGTATTCGGTGGTAGACGTGCTAAGACCGCTCCTCTGGTTTACCAGTCCTTCAACTGGCAGCACGGTACATTCGTTGGTTCTATCATGGCTTCCGAGACAACAGCAGCTGCTGCAGGTGCTGTCGGCGTAGTTCGCCGTGACCCCATGGCTATGCGTCCCTTCACAGGCTACGATATGGGGGACTACTTCGCTCATTGGCTTGCAATGGGTAAGAAGATTCCCAACGCTCCCAAGATCTTCAACGTTAACTGGTTCCGTACAGACGACAACGGCAACTTCATTTGGCCCGGTTTCGGTGACAACATGCGTGTTCTCATGTGGATCCTCGACCGTTGCGCAGGTAAGGCAGACGCTGTTGAAACTGCTATCGGTTATGTTCCTAAGGCTGAAGACATCAACATTGAGGGTCTCGACGATGTAACTATTGACACTGTTCGCGATCTTCTCTCCGTTGACCACGATTCTTGGGTAGAGGACTGCGCTGCTATCGACGAGTTCTATGCTATGATCGGTGAGCGCGTACCTGCTGAACTTCACGAAGAGCTTGCAGCTCTTAAGGCAAGACTCGGCTGAGTTTAAATCTATAAGAATTATCGGGGACCTTCGCGGTCCCCGATTTTATTTTAACAGTTAAACTTTAATACTGTAGGAGTAAGGTTATGACCACACCAAGTACCACTACCAATGTAGTCACCGGTATATTCGCCGCTATATTCAGTGTATTTTTTGTTACCTCCTTTATATGCACTGCTCTTTTATGGGGTGTCACAAGTATTATAACCCCCGATGGCTTAGCTGATTTTATGACTTCCGATCACTTTACGGAATTTATTCTTACTTCGCCAAACATGGCTGATATGCTTGAGGAAAACGGAATGCCTAAGGAAGCAGTTGCAAGCCTTTTGGAAACCGATTTTGCCGATGAAATTCTGTCTTCATTTGCAGACGGTATTTCCGCCGAAATATTGGGTACCGAAAGTAATACTGCTTACGACGAAGAATATTTCAAGGAGCTCTGCCTTGAAAACAAGGATGAGATCATGAATTTCCTTGAAGCTTTTCCCGAGACTGATGAATTAAGCAAGGAAGAAATGGATGAGGTATTCAACAATTTTGCAGAAGATATTCCCGCCCAGCTGGTAAGCGGAATTACCGAGGCTGCTGTTTCTCTGCAGGAAGAGGAGAATGCAAATTACGCTGAATTTTATCATATTTTCACTGATATTCTACCCATTGTCTGCATGGTCATAACTATCGTTCTGCTCGTGATCTGCTGGCTTTTGAGAATCAAATTCACTTACGGTCTGCTTTGGACGGGGATTACAAACGTAGTAGCCGGAGTATTATCTTTATGTCCCTCAATATTTATCTATTCTTCAGCAGAAATGATCTCTCAACTAGGTACTCCCTTTGTTTCCCCCATGTTTAAAGCCGTATCCGAAAAAATGACTCTCATATCACTTATCCCCTTATTACTCGGCATTGCCCTTATAGTAACAAGGGTACTAATCACTAAAGCTAAAAACAACAAGGATGAGACTAATGAAAGCTATATTCGCGATTGATTCATTCAAGGGAAGTCTTACTTCATTTGAAGCGGGACATGCCGCATCAGAGGGATTTCTGAAGGTATTTCCCGATGCTACCACAGTTATACTTCCAGTTGCAGACGGCGGCGAGGGGACTACCGAGGCATTGACAACAGGTCTCGGCGGTAAGCTTCACAGTATAGACGTTACCGGACCCACAGGAGAAACCGTAACAGCGGCCTACGGGATACTAACAGACAGTGTAACATGCGTTATGGAGATGGCATCTGCCGCAGGACTGCCTCTCGTTCCCACGGAAAAGCGTGACCCAATGTATACTACAACCTTCGGTGTCGGCGAAATGATACGGGATGCCCTCCAGAGGGGTTGCAGAAATTTCGTCATAGGAATCGGTGGAAGCGCTACAAATGACTGTGGCATAGGTATGTTATCTGCTCTCGGCTTCTTATTCCGTGATATTGACGGCAACATCTTATCATGTGGAGCTGCTGATCTTGGAAGGATAGCTTCTATATCGCAGGACAACGTTATTCCTGAACTTAAGGACTGCTCCTTCAATATTGCATGCGACGTTAAAAATCCCCTGTGCGGAGCGCTCGGGTGTAGCGCGGTATTTGCTCCTCAAAAAGGGGCGTCGCCCGATGACGTTACCGTCATGGACGGATATTTTGAGAAGTTTGCAACTCTTGTAAAGGAATATTATCCCGATTCAGACAAGAAATATCCGGGGTGCGGTGCAGCAGGAGGCCTTGGTTTTGCATTCCGCACATTCCTCGGTGGTAAGCTTCTCCCCGGAGTTGAGCTTGTACTTGATGCCGTAGGTCTTAAAGACCAGCTGAAGGATGCTGATATCGTATTCACCGGTGAAGGACGACTTGACTCTCAGACAGTGATGGGTAAGGCTCCCGCAGGTGTTGCCGCTACAGCTAAAAAATACGATGTTCCCGTGATAGCTGTTTCGGGATGTATCGGAGACGGTGCAGGTGCTTGCAACGAGCACGGTATCGCCGCATTCTTCCCTATTCTGAGAACCATTACTTCCGTTGAAGAAGCTATGAAAACAGAATATGCCGCAGAAAACATGACGTCAACTGTTGAACAGATAGCAAGACTTATAAAATCATTCGAAAAAAATTTAATGTAGAGGATTTTGCCAATGGAAAAAATAATTACATATGAAACATTACGCAGTTTCGCATACGTCAACGATAACGTATGCACACGTCCTATTAAAGGTATCGTGCTTAATTTCTTCGGTCTAGGCGGTAACGAAATGTACTCTGAGGAGACAGAAGACGGAAAGTTCTACGCCGAAAGCGGGATCCTTTACGTTATTCCCTATTACAACCCCTGGGCATGGATGAATCGCCAGGCTGTATCATACACAGACGAGATCATCGACGTTTTGTTTGAGAAATATTCTCTCCCCGAGAACACCCCAATCGTGTCTACCGGCGGAAGCATGGGCGGTCTGTCAGCTCTCGTTTACACAAGATATGCGGCGAAAACTCCCGTAGCTTGTATCACAAACTGTCCCGTATGCGACGCAGTATTCCACTACACAGAACGCCCCGACCTTCCCCGTACATTCTACAGTGCGCTGTTCGGTTACGAGGGAACTCTCGAGGACGCGCTGAAACAGATATCTCCTCTCCACCTTGCAAGTGAGATGCCCCGTATTCCCTACATGGTATACCACTGTGACGAGGACCGCGCTGTAAACATCACACTTCACTCTGAAAAATTCGTCTCTGCTATGACGGATATCGGTCACGACGTGACCTTCACCATTTGCAAAGGCAGAAACCACTGTGACCTGACAGAAGAGCTGGAAGCTGACTACAAACGACGCGCAGTTGAAGCTATAACGTCCCACGCTTGAGGTATAGTATGCAGATAAGACATGCAGAAGTCCATGAACTTGGCCGTATAAAGGAGATATACGAAAACGCTGTCAACTTTATGAGAAGCACGGGTAACGCTGACCAATGGACGGGAGGTTATCCTTCAAAAGAGATAATACTTGCAGACATAGAAAGCAGATATCTTTACGTATGTGAGGAAAACGGCGAGTGGCTTGCGGTATTTTTCTATCGACACGGTGATGACCCTACGTACGGCGTGATCTACGACGGAGAGTGGCTGAACGATGAAGCATACGGTGTAATTCACAGAATTGCCGTAACCGACGCTGCAAGGGGACGCGGCGCGGCGGCATTTTGTTATGAGTATGCGTTATCAAACAGTGTAAACGTAAAGATCGACACCCACCGCGACAATCTGCCAATGCAGCGTTCTCTACTTAAAAACGGTTTTTCATACTGCGGTATCATACATCTCGAAAACGGAGATGAAAGACTCGCATATCAGAAATGTGGTAAGTAAAAGTAAAACCTCCCGATACGGCAAATGCCGCATCGGGAGGTTATGTTTAGGATATTACTTTGTGAAGAACAGAACGCCGATGGTATCGGGGCCGCAATGGCTTGATACTGTGCATCCCGCCTGAGTTACGAGGATCTCCTCGAAGGGCTGAAGTGATGCTACAAGCTCACATGCCTCACGAACGATCTCGGGATCCATTCCGGAGTGTGTTACAAAAGCACGCTTCAGATCGATATCGTCTCTGCCTTCGATGCGTCCCTTTATGTAGTCCATAATTGTCTTCTGCATCTTACCGCGGTACTTTCGCTTGGGTCTCATAGAGCCTTCGAAAACCTCGATCTCGGGGCAAAGACGGAGCACAGCCGCACCGAGAGCAGCAAGAGCGGAGCAACGGCCGCCCTTCTTCAGGTACTCAAGTGTCTGAAGAACGAAGCTTGCGTCTGCTTTAGTTCTTAATTCTTCAAGCTTTGCAACGATCGCCTCAGCTTCAAGTCCCTCAGCCGCCATTTCTGCAGCAGCAATAACGAGAAGTCCCGAACCTGTTGAAAGATTCATGCTGTTTACTGCATATGCGTTACCTACCTCAGCTGCAGCGTTTACAGCATTCTGATAGCAAGCAGAAAATTCGCTTGAAATATTGATGTGAATAACTGTATATCCCTCGTCTGTATACTTCTTGAAAAGCTCTGCATACTTAGCCATGGATATAGCCGCAGTTTTAGGAAGCACACCTGTTTCTCCAACGTATGCATAGATCTGCTCGGATGTAATATCAATGCTGTCCTTGTAATAAGTTCCGCCAAGGTTGATCTCAAGGGGAATAACTTCAACGTTATATTTCTCATAAAGCTCTGCAGTAAGGTCGCAGGTAGAATCACATGTAATCTTAATCTTACTCATCTTAATATCCCTTTCACATTATAAAATATATAACATTATAATATTACCACATTTCTCCGCGTTTTGCAACACCAATTTACAAATCATCCCTCACAGAAAATGTGATGGTTTCCTTCAAGATTCATATTTTTCATCTTTACAGAAGCTACTTTCAAACTTTCGTAAGTTGATCTGTAATATACAAGTCTCGCAGTATCACATACCGCGGTATATTTCGTATAGTGTACGCCTTCCTCTTTTACAACACTTCCCTTCGGGACGGAAACAGCGTTAAGCATTCTAAATATGGAAATTTCTCCATTTTCGTCGTCAGCGGGGTATTTTTCTCTTATCTGCGACGCTTTAAGAAAGCGTGATTCGGAGGAATAATCCCACGCGGCGGATTCGGTCAATGTTCGAAAACTTTGAATATGCATGGGATATTCGGGAGGATTTGTGAGAACTCCCGTTTCGGCTTCATAAACGTGTATACCATCTTCCGTGCTTTCAAGTATAACCGAGTTTTCACCGTCGGAAAATATCCAATGAAGCCCGGTTGCAGGCATATTCTGAGAAAAGCTGTCATTTGTAATATTTATTTTTGAAAGCAGAGTGCTTACCTCCGCCATACTTTTGCAAGATGACAGCACGTAAGGTATCACCTCAAAGGAGGCAATATTCACATTTCCATCCACAGGCTCACGATACACAGCGAGCTCCGGGAAATTAAGTGCAGCGGCGCAAATGCCATGCTCGTTCATTCCGTCAAAATAAAGCGCCGTATCAAAAGCCATTACCGCTGTACCGATAATAGCAGGATGGGTTTCTGCTCTCCCATCATGGATAAACGAAATATCTGTTCTTCTCGGTGTCAGGATTATCCTCTCTCCGAAGGTCTTGTGGAAATCAAAATTTCTACCGAAATAACGTCCCGTTCCGCTAAACTGTACAGCCGTACACATAATGTTACCTCTTTCATTTAAACTACGGTATAAGTATACCTCAATCAGCAGAAACTATACTTGATTTTGCTTGACACATATACCTTTTCGTGGTATACTCTTCTTTGTGTGTCGAGTATAACTTCGGTAACATATTATATTATGGGACACGTTAAAATAATCAAAAACAAAGGCTGTTACAAATGAAAACAAATTACAGATCTACACTTGCCGCGTGTTACCTCGGATACATCACGCAGGCAATAACAATAAATCTGATCCCTCTCTTCTTCGTAATATTCGGCGAGCGTTACGGCGTAAGTTATACGGAACTTGGAAGTCTCGTTCTGCTCACGTTCGTAATACAGATTGCCGTTGATGCGGCTATGATCAAGCTGACTTACATCATTGGATACCGTATCTCAGCAGTTGCAGCTCACGTGCTGTCAGCGGCAGGACTTTTGCTTCTCGGAATACTTCCCCACCTTATTCCTCCGTATGCCGCAATACTGATAAGCGTTTCAGTCTATGCTATCGGCGGCGGTATGACAGAGGTGGTGATCAGTCCCATCGTTGAGTCACTTCCCGGAGATGCCAAGGCATCCAGCATGAGCCTTCTTCACTCATTTTATTCATGGGGACTCGTTGCCGTCGTATCCATCACCACCGTTCTTTTACGTATAGTGGGAGACGATCTGTGGTACGTTATTCCCATGGTATGGGCAGTTGTGCCATTTTTCAATATTTTCTTCTTCACCAAAGTCCCCCTTGTACCTATAACTAAGGAAGTGGAAGCAGTTCCCTTCAGCGCGTACTTCAAATCTCCCGTAATGTACGTTGCTATAGTGCTTATGATATGCGGTGGCGCATCGGAAATGGCAATGTCGCAATGGGCGTCTCTTTTCGCTGAAAGCGGACTTGGAGTTACGAAAGTACTCGGCGATCTTCTCGGCCCGTGTCTGTTCGCAATATTCATGGGGCTCGGCCGTACGGTATACGGCATGTTCGGTTCCAAGATAAACATCAAGAAAGCGCTCCTCGGCTGTGCTGTGCTGACTGTATTCTGTTATCTTTTGACCGTATTTGCAAATGCCCCCCTCCTGTCTCTCGCGGGGTGTGCTCTTTGCGGATTCGGAGTTTCACTTATGTGGCCCGGAGTGCTCAGCATGACCTCAGCCGAATTCGGCGCCATGTCCGGCCCTGCCCTCTTCGCATTTCTCGCCCTCGCCGGCGACGTTGGTTGCTCCCTCGGTCCTTGGATCACGGGTAAGGTGTCAGATGTATACCTTGCTGTGTCTGCAGCCGCAACGGGAAGCGACGCCCTCCGTGCCGGTCTGCTTGCGGCAACTCTCTTCCCCGTTTTAATGATATTCGGCTGTACGGTAATGCTTCTGACCGGAAAGCGAAAGAAATGAATATACTGAAATATCCTGTCATTGGCAGGATATTTTTATTTTATTTTGCGCAGCACGTAAAAATGTGGTATACTATAGCTACATAGTGAAAGAGAGGTGACAACCTGTGAAAAGTAAGGTTAAACTTGTAGAACTTACAACTCCTTTTGAAGAAGATATGCCGGAAATACCGTATGCAGAGCATCCCCGCCCCCAGTTTGTGAGAGACGGATACACCACACTTAACGGTGATTGGGACCTCACGGTAACTGACGGTAAAAAGATAAAATATTCGGGTAATATAAAGGTTCCTTTCCCTCCGGAGTCAAGGCTGTCGGGCGTTTCAATAGACATCGGCAAACGTGACGTTATGATATACGAAAGAAGCTTTACAATAGATGAGCTTCAACGAAACGGACGAATACTTCTGCATCTTGACGCAGTTGACCAGACCTGTAAAGTACGTATCAACTCACGCCTTGCAGGCGAAGGCGAAGGAGGATACCTGCCGCATACGTTTGATATAACCGATCTCGTAAATTCAGGTGAAAACACCGTAACCATCGAAGCGCGTGATCCTCTTGACAAAAAATATCCTTACGGAAAGCAGACAAATAAAAGGGGCGGAATGTGGTACACCAAGGTTAGCGGTATTTGGCAAAGTGTGTGGCTTGAATTCGTACCTAAAATTTACGTTGAAGACATAAGGATGACCCCCGACCTGAATGGGATACATTTTCACATACACGGCGGTGAAGACGAAAAATATCTGTCGGTCGAAACCGAAAGCTGTACGATCAAAACGTCATTCACGGGAGAAGAGTATTATCTGAGGATCCCATCTCCTCATTTGTGGACTCCCGAGGACCCGTATCTATACTATTTCACATTAAGATGCGGAGAAGACGAAATAAAGTCGTATTTCGCACTCCGAACATTCGGCGTGACGGAGGTGGGCGGTATCTCGTATCTCGCGCTCAACGGCAAGCCCTACTATCTCCATGGACTCCTTGACCAAGGGTATTACAGCGACGGTATTTTTCTGCCCGCTACCGAAGAGGGATACAAAACCGACGTGCTGACAATGAAAAACTGCGGCTTCAATATGCTTCGAAAACATATTAAGACCGAGCCGCAGATATTCTATCACTATTGTGACGTATACGGAATGATCGTTTTTCAGGACATGATAAACAGTGGTCCGTACAACTTTATAAGAGACACCGCTCTGCCCACCGTCGGTATCAAACGGGGTATTAAAGCTTATGCGTCCGTTGAAAGAAAAGCTAAATTTATCCTAACATCAATAGGTATCCAGAATTTGCTGTATAATAACCCTTCCGTATGCTACTATACCATATTCAACGAAGGATGGGGTCAGTTCAGCACGGGTTACTGTTACAACGTGCTTCGCGACGAGGATCCATCAAGAGTGTACGACACTACATCAGGATGGTTTAAAACGCGTGTGACGGACGTTGAGAGCGATCACGTATACTTCAAGCCGGTAAAACTTAAGTTTGTCAGAGGACGTCCTATGGTGCTCTCAGAGTTCGGAGGTTATTCGTGCAAGATAGACGGACACATCTTCAATCTCAGAAAAAACTACGGTTACCGTTTTTTCAAAAATAAGGATGAGCTTGAACGGGGGCTTATTTCACTTTACGAAAACGAGATACTCCCACATATCGAAAAGGGGCTGTCAGCAACGGTACTCACTCAGGTCAGCGACGTTGAGGACGAGACCAACGGACTTCTCACATACGACAGACGTGTACTCAAGGTAAACGCTGACAGAATGAAGACTCTTGCAGACAAGCTATACCGTAAGTTCGAAGAGACGGTGAACAAGAATGAAATATAACAGCATAGTAAAAGGAAGGTTCATCTCCCGCCCTAACAGATTTATTGCAAAGGTAGAAACATGCGGCGAGGTTCACACGGTACACGTAAAAAACACGGGCAGGTGTCGCGAGATTCTTATCGAAGGCGCAGAGGTATATCTTGAAGAGTCCGCAAATCCCGCGAGAAAAACCAAATACGATCTTGTAACGGTACGCAAGGGCGACGTGCTTGTTAATATGGACTCCTCCGCACCCAACAAGATAGCTGAGGAGTGGTTGCGTGGGTGTGACTTATTTTCCGAAAATGCAGAAGTGCGCCGCGAGGTCACGTGGGGAAATTCAAGATTTGATCTTTACGTCTGTGACGGTAATAGACGTGCGTTCATCGAGGTCAAGGGAGTAACCCTTGAGGAAAACGGTATCGCTTACTTCCCCGATGCACCTACTGAACGAGGAGTGAAGCACGTACACGAGCTTGAGTCGGCAGTCAACGAAGGGTATGAGGCATATCTTCTATTTATAATACAAATGGAAGGTATCACTGAAATGCGTCCCAACGATGTAACCCACAAGGCATTCGGAGACGCTGTACGGCAGGCGGCTAAAAACGGTGTAAAGGTATTAGCCATAGGGTGTAATGTTACAGAGAATACCGTTTCCGCAGTGCGTGAGGTAAAAGTAGTTTTATAAATATCAAATATTCCGCTGTTTATCCCAATTTTAAGGGACAGCGGAATTTTTATATTATTTTTCGGTTTTTGGGTTAGAAAACGGATACTCTTATATTTTATAATATACATGAAGTGAAAAGTGAAGTACAAAGGGGGAGTTTATACGGTAAAAAGAAAGGACATTACATGAACAAAGTAAAATACAGGGTCACCCTTGACCTAACACGCCCGGGAGTACAGCATACAATATATGCGAAAAAGGGTGACGCACGTTCACGTGAGGCAGTATTTGCATTGCGTACCAAAGGAAAATCGTATAAAATTGCAAGTGACACCTCTGCGTATCTCTATGCACTCTGCGACGGCGCAGAGATATTTGCCGATTGTGAGATCTCGGGCAGTACAGTGATCGCCCCTCTCACAACGAATATTTTATCAGCGAAGGACATTATCCTTGAGCTTCGTCTTACTGACAAAAACGGCGCGGTGCTTACCACACCGCAGGTAAGGGTCATTTCAGAAAAAGCGATCTTCTCTGAAGACGCCATTACCGCAACAGATGACTTTTCTGCCCTACTTGGTGCCATCACCAAGGCAGAGAATTCCCGCATCGCTGACATTACGGCTGACGGAAACGTACTTACTGTTACATACTCTGACGGGCAGACGGTGTCTGTTGAGCTTAATATAACCGTTGAAGAGGGCGGCAGTACCAATTTCAAACCGGGAAACGCGCTTGAGCTTACGGAAAACGATGTGCTCAATGTAAAGACCACAGATGAAGTAAGCATGTCAAACGCCTTACCGCTCACGTCTAAGGGCGCAGCGGCTTTGGAGGAATCTATACGCAAAGACTTCCCCGCCATACCTAACGTTCCCGTACAGTCTGTAAACGGAAAAACGGGAGATGTTAAGCTTAATGCATCCGATGTAGGTGCAAGAGCAAGTAACTGGATGCCTTCTGCAAATGAAGTTGGGGCACTTCCCGCCGACACTACCATTCCAAAAAACACATCCGAACTTAACAACAACAGCGGATTTATAACTAAGACTGTAGCCGACCTTGTAAATTACTACAAGAAGAGCGAGACACTTACCAAAGAAGAGATTAATGCTCTTATTTCGGTAATACCCAAATTTTCTATATCCGTTGTTTCGGTACTTCCTATATCGAATATCAATTCCGCTACGGTATATCTTGTTAAATCGGATACAGGAAATGACCTATACACCGAATATATTTATGTAAACGGGGCGTGGGAGATACTCGGCTCTCAGATGGTAGACCTCACGGGGTATGCTACGAAGACATGGGTAAACGGTAAGCTCGAAAATTACCTCCCCGCTTCTGAACTTCAGACAGCAATAAATACTGCTCTTGCTCAAGCGAAGGAGAGTGGGGAATTTAAAGGTGATCCAGGAACATCCGTGACAGTTTCCAAAGTAACCGAATCGACAACAGATGGCGATAGCAATGTTGTGACCTTCTCCGACGGCAAGACACTTACTGTTAAGAACGGCTCAAAGGGAGCTACGGGAAAAACCGCGTACCAATACGCGAAGGACGGAGGCTTTACAGGTACGGAAACCGAGTTTGCAAAAATGCTTGCGGGAGACGTTATCCCCGAATATTGGGAAAGTTATCTTTCTGATAAAATTTCAGCCATCAAGGCTCTGCAAGACGAAGGTGGCAAGGACTGCTTCAGCTTTATCGTAATGACCGATATGCATTACGAAAGTAATCTCGGCAAACGTGCACCAACGATCGCAAAACGCATTATGGATGAGTGCGGTATAAAGTTTGCTCTTTGTCTTGGTGATTCACAGACAAGGCATGGTGCAAAATATGATGAAGCTTATATCGAAAACGAATGGAAAGGCATTGAAGAAATGCTTTCGCCCATTCGTGACCGCTTACTTATCACACAAGGAAACCATGACGGTTCATACGGTTGGTTCGATCTTAACGGCGATGGCGTAATCAATGACGATATCAACGGTGATAGTGTAGCCAACTCCTACGATAAAGACGTTCACAACTATACACCACAGAAACTCTATGAACGTATCTTCCGAAAGGTCAGCGCCATTGACAACGTGCATTTTTCCGGGGATGGCAGAGGTTATTATGTAGATGATCCGGCAAGCAAAGTGCGCTATATCGTACTGAACAGCCACACGAATAAGTGGGAACTGAATGACGACGGCTCGATCAAGTACAACAATATGTATAACTTCCGTTTCGGTCAGGCACAGTACGATATGGTTGTAGATGCTCTCTCATCCATTCCGTCCGATAGTTGGTCTGTAATTTGTGCGTCACACGTTCCGCTTGACAGAAGCGGTGAGTATGTTGCATGGGGTGGTACAGTAGACAGCAACGGTGCACAGACAGGGAACCCTGCCGATTGCGTGGTTATGATGCGTTTGCTGAATGCTTATGTGAATAAAGGCACATATACAGGTGACTTTGCAGGAAATCAAGGTGGTGGCACAGGATACGTAAACCTCGCAAACACATCGAGCGCAGATTGGATGGCTGGATCTCGCTTCAATTCATCGGGTGGCTACTATAACGATGTACCCGGCACGGATATAACGAACTATATCCCATACACACAAGGCGAAGTGCTGAAGTTGAAAGATTTGACCCTTGCAACGGACTACCGTTTTGTTGTGTATGACAGCTCAAAAAGCGTGAAATACGTTGGTGCAGGTTCTTCACTTTCATCTTGCGTTACTACGGGTAGTGACGGTGTGTTGCTGTTCGACACGGCAAAGGTCGGTGATATCCATACCAACGCGAAAAACGGAGCTTATATCCGTTTGCCCGTTAAGATAACAAGCGGAGGCTCGCCGATTATCACTACGGGAGACTTGAATGCCACAATTACGGGATTCGATGCTGTATCCGTATCTGCAGACTTTACAGATGCCAAAGGCACTTTAATATCATACCACGGTGGTCACATTCACAAGGATAATGCTTGGGGTAAGACTTACAGTTGGAATGGTGCAGAACACAGCGATTTCTTTATCGTAGCAACGCGAAGCGATGGTGCAGAAGAAAACGAAAGTGCCTTGATCAGCGAAAGAGTTGCAGGTACTGTCACTGAACAGTCCTTTGACGTGTTTACTGTCAATAAAGCCGAACGAAAGATCTACGCTACGAAGATCGGCGCTGGGGATGACAGAGTGGTGCAGTATTAAAAGACCATATATGTTTAACTACATTTTGACAACAATCTACCGCAAATTACTCTAACTCATACTATATTATAACAAGCACGAAAAAACCGCGAAAACTTTCGTTTTCGCGGTTTTCCTTTGCTCCATCGGAGAATCGAACTCCGGACACCATGATTAAAAGTCATGTGCTCTACCGGCTGAGCTAATGGGGCATTTCTGTACATCTCTGTACAGCCTTAATATTGTATCATAAGTTTTCCCGTTTGTCAACCTTTATTTTCATAATTTTCCCGTTTTCAATAAATATTTTTGTATACGTTTTTTCTCTTTTAACATCTTTGTTACCTTTTGATATTGAAATCATACGCGAAAAATGATAAAATATTATTAATATAACATAATGGAGTATTTTGCGCAAATGATGATTTACGAAGAATATATAAAACTGAAAAGACAGCTTTTCGACAGACTGTACCGCAAGCTTAACGACAGACAGCGCGAGGCTGTGTATACCGTAAACGGACCTCTTCTTATTCTCGCAGGTGCTGGAAGCGGAAAGACCACCGTGCTTGTCAACCGCATTTCTCATATTATACGCTACGGTAACGCATACTATTCAGAGCTTGCTCCCGCAGATATTACGGAAGAAACACTTTCCGAGATGCGTGAAGCACTCACGCTGCCCGACGAGGAGCTTTCCGAATATCTGCTCCGTTTTAAGGTCAATCCCGCGCCAGCATGGTCGGTAATGGGTATTACCTTTACGAACAAGGCGGCAGGTGAAATCAAGAGCCGTATCGCATCCGTTTTCGGCGAGGATTCCGACGAGGTACGCGAAATACGCACGGGTACCTTCCACTCAATATGCGTACGCATTCTCAGAAGATGGGCTGACCGTATCGGATACGAGAACACATTCGGCATCTGCGACACTGCAGACAGCAAGCGAGAGCTGACTGAGTGTATGAAGAAGCTGAATATCGATGACAAGACCTTCCCCGTCAAGTCTATGCAGACCATCATCAGCCATGCTAAGGACAAGCTGATGACACCTGCCGACCTAATGGCTGAGGCAGGCACGGACATCAAGACTAAAAAGGCGGCTGAGGTATATGAGCTTTACGCAAAGCGTCTGAAGAGTCAGAATCTTTTGGACTTTGACGACATCATAATGCGTACCGTTGAGCTTCTTGAGACCGACGATGAGGTACGCACAAAGCTTCAGCATACTTACAGATACGTATGTGTGGACGAGTATCAGGATACCAACTATGCGCAGCTTAAGCTGACTCTCCTTCTCTCCGACTATTATCGAAACATCATGGTAGTAGGTGACGACGACCAGAGTATTTATAAGTTCCGCGGCGCAGTCATCGAAAACATACTCACCTTTGACAAGAATTACAACAACACCAAAGTCATAAAGCTTGAGGAGAATTACCGCTCCACACAGACAATTCTTGACGCCGCAAACAAGGTTATTTCCAACAACTCAGGCAGACTCGGCAAGACCCTTTGGACAAGCGGAAACCGAGGAGACAAGATAGTCATCAAGAACCTGCAGACACAGAACGACGAGGCGAGATACATCTCCGATATGATCACCTCCCGAGTACGTGACGGAAAGAACCGTTTCCGCGACTTCGCTCTGCTTTACAGAATGAATTCCCTTTCAAGAACCTTCGAGCAGGCTTTTGCAAAAGGTGGTATTCCCTACAGAATGCTTGGTGGACTCCGATTCTTCGACCGTATGGAAGTAAAGGACATCGTATCCTACCTCCAGGTAATATGCAATCCCTTTGACGATATTCGCTTGGCGCGAATTATCAACACCCCCAAGAGAGGTATCGGCGAAAAATCCTTCGGTATTGCCGAAACTCTCGCTTACGAGCTTGGTTATTCCGTACTTGAGCTTATGAAGAACGCCAAGCAGTTTACTGCTATATCAAACGCCGCAGGAAATGCAATGCGCGACTTTGCTCTGCTCATTGAAACACTCCGCGAAGACGCTGAAAGAATGCGCGTATCCGAGCTTATCAGTCGCATCATTGACGTAACAGGATACGGAAAGATGCTTTCCGAGATTAAAGACAAGAACGAGCGCGACGAACGTCTTGCCAACTTGGACGAGCTTATCTCCGCAGCTGTTCAGTATGAAGAAAGCGCGGATGACCCGAACCTTCTCGAGTTCCTTGAGGAAGTTGCTCTCGTTTCCGACATCGACAAATACGATGAGGAAGCGGATGCTGTAGTACTTATGACAGTACACAGCGCAAAGGGACTTGAGTTCCCCGTTGTATTCCTCCCCGGAATGGAAGAAAACATATTCCCCAGCTACATGACAATAATGAACCCTGAAGAGATCGAGGAAGAAAGACGTCTTGCTTACGTTGCTATAACCAGGGCAAAAAAGAATCTTTACATCACCCATGTAAACGACAGAATGATGAACGGCAGAACGCAGTACAATCAGCTCTCACGTTTTGCAACAGAGATTCCCGAGGAGCTTGTCGACAGAGAGAAACCGAAGTCAAAGGCTGTCCCCCGTACTGCGGGAAGCACATATTCCGCAGGCACGTCTCCCTTCGCATCCCGTCCCGTAAATACTCAGGCAAGACCCACAGGGGTCGGCATCGCGCCGAAGCCTGCGGCGGCATCGACGATGCAGAAGTTCAGCGCGGGCGAATCAGTCGTTCATCCCATCTTCGGTGAAGGTGTTATCCTTTCTGTGAAGCCTATGGGCGGTGACGTGCTCTACGAGGTGGTTTTCGAGACTGCAGGCACGAAAAAGCTCATGGCTACGTACGCCAAGCTGAAAAAGGCGTAATGTCACAATATGAAAGTGTTTACTGAAATCACAACTGCGAAAGGAGAGATATGATGAGAAATTTTATTTCCTCCGTTAAAGAATGTTTTTCAAAGCTTGATGCGGCAGTGATCGTAACCTCCGTAGCAATGACGCTTCTCAGTATATTGGTTCTTTGGGGCGGTATGGATTCTTTCAGTGGCGGCAAACTAAAGGTAATGGTACAGTGCGTAGCCGCTCTGCTTGGTATCGTGATCATGCTTGTTCTCGCTACCGTAGATTATGACGAGGTCTGTAGTAAATTCGAGCTTTTGTTCTTTGCCGTGTCCATCGGAATGCTGCTTCTCGTTATCGTTGTAAACCTCGGTTCATCCGCATCCACAAACCACAACTGGATCAAGATTCCCGGTATTCCCTTTAACATACAGCCGGGCGAATTCGTTAAGATATCGTATATCATAACCCTCAGCCGTCACGTTGACAGGGTGAAGAACGAGATCAACAAGATAACGAACGTACTGAAGCTTGCCGTTCACGCGATGATAATCGTCGGTCTCGTGCTTATTACGGGGGATCTCGGAACAACGCTCGTTTATCTGTTTGTGACCGCATCTATTCTCTTCTGTGCAGGACTTTCACTTTGGTATTTTGCCGCGGCGGGAGTTATCATCATAATTGCGGCTCCCTTTCTCTGGGACAAAATGGCTGAGTATCAGCGTCTGCGCATAATGGCGGGATTTGACCCGTCCATTGACCCCGAGGTATACGGATATCAGGCCCTTATGAGCAAAAAAGCTATCATCTCAGGCGGATTTACGGGAGCAGGTCTTTTCGGCGGGACGGTTTACGCCAAGGTACCCGCGGCGCACTCCGACTTCCTCTTCTGCGTACTTGCCGAAAAGCTGGGTTTTATCGGTACATTCGGATATCTTATCCTTATGACCGTGCTCATAGTAAGGATACTCATTATATCCCGACGCACAAGAAAGGACTATGCGTCATATATCTGCATAGGTATAGCAGCTGTG